>DASXGS010000155.1:0-14372 GCA_036488975.1 Rhizomicrobium sp.
TCGTAACCACCTGTTTACCATGACCTGACAGGCTTTGTGCGGGGCTTCAGGACACGCGCCATGCCGCATGCACGCCCGGCCGGACTGGTACTGGGCTCGGTGCAATTGGGTCTGCCATACGGGATCGCCAACCGCACGGGCCAGCCCTCGCGCGCAGCCGCATTGCGGCTGGTGCAGAAGGCGGCGGATTGCGGTGTGGCGGAATTCGATACGGCGCGCGCCTATGGCGAGAGCGAAGCGCGGCTGGGCGAGGCGCTGCACGGCCGCAAATCGGTTCGCACCATCACCAAGCTTAGTCCGCTGACGGAGCTTGCACCGGACGCGGATCGCGAGGACGTACGCGCGGCTGTGGATCGCAGCATCACGGAATCGCTCGTGGCGCTGAAGCATGGAAGGCTCGATTGCCTGCTGCTGCATCGCGCCGAACACATGACCGCGTTCGGCGGCGCTGTGTGGGAGCGGCTGATCGAGCTTGTGGAAGACGGCACGCTGCTGGGGGTGGGGGTGTCGGTGCAGACGCCGGAGGAGGCGTTGGCTGCGCTCGACAACAAGGACGTGCGGCACCTGCAATTGCCGTTCAATCTGCTCGACTGGCGCTGGCGCGAATCCGGCGCGATCGACTGCATCCGCAGGCGCGGCCATGTGACGATCCACGCGCGCAGCGTGTTCCTGCAGGGATTGCTGATCTCGGACAATCCGGCGATCTGGCCGCCGGTCGAAGGTGTCGATCCGCGCGAAATCATCGGGCTGATTGCCTTTCTGGCGCGGGAGTTCGGGCGCGAGAAGGCTGCCGATCTTTGCCTTGCTTACGCACGCGGTCAGGACTGGATCGACGGCGTGGTGGTCGGCATGGAAACCGAAGATCAGCTGGAATCCAATTTGAGCCTGTTTGTGCGGCCACCGCTGGGCAGCGCGGAATGCGAAGAGATTGCCCGCCGCATGCCGCGCGTCCCTGAACGGCTCCTTAATCCGGCGCTGTGGCCGAAGCGGAGCTGACGTGAGCGCAGTGGATTCGTTGTTCCGGCTGGATGGGCGCGTGGCGTTTGTGTCCGGCGCTGCCGGACATCTCGGCCGCGCAATGTGCTACGCGCTGGCGGAAGCCGGCGCCCGCGTGATCCTCAACGGCCGCAACGAAGCGCGGCTGAAGAAGTTTGTGGGCGAGCTCACGGCGCATGGCCATTCGGTCGAATGCGCCGCGTTCGATGTGGCGGATGTGGCAGCAGTACGGGCATTCTTCGCCCAGAGGCCGCGGCTCGACGTGCTGGTGAACAATGCGATCAGCATGACGCCTGCACCGTTCGCACACGTAGAGCCATCGGCATTCGAGGAAACCTATCGCAGCAGCGTCATCGCGGCCTTCGAAGCGGTCCGTGCAGCGCTGCCCGGGCTTCGAAAAGCGGTGCAGGAGTCCGGCGAAGCGAGCGTGATCAACATCGCCTCGATGTATGCGGCGGTGGCACCGGATGGGCGCGTCTATTCCAGACCGGAGCAGGCAAGCCCCGCGCATTATGGCGCGGCCAAAGCGGCGCTCATCCAGCTGACGCGACATCTCGCCGCTGAACTCGGGCATGAGGGGATCCGCATCAACGCCCTGGTGCCCGGCCCGTTTCCGCGACCCGAGATCGCCGCGCACGATCCGCAATTCGCCAGCCGCCTTGCGGCCAAAACCATGCTGAATCGCACCGGTGAGGCGGATGAGATTCGCGGTCCGCTGTTGTTCCTCGCCTCTCGCGCGTCGAGTTTCATCACGGGCACAGCACTGGCCGTTGATGGCGGCTGGACTGCCTGGTGATAGAAAAGGGGCGGAGTCGATGAATATGGCTTTTCTCTCTTCCTTCTTCACGGGGCGCGATCTGGTCTATCCGGAATGGCTGCGCGAGAGGCTCGCGAAGTTTCCGCTGTTCGCCGATGTCGGCGATGCCGGACTGAAACGGCTGCTTGCGGAAGCCAACTGGTTCAGCCTGCCCGGCGGAATGTTGCTCGATCGCGATGCCGAAAATCATCGCGCGCTGTTTCTGGTGATCACCGGATGCCTCGGTGTGTTCGTCAGCGACGAGCACGGGGCGAAGCGATTGGTGGCGCAGGTGCCGGCCGGCGAAACCGTCGGCGAGATGTCGCTCATTTCGGGCGAAGCGCAATCCGCGCAGGTCGTGGCGTTGCGCGATACCGAGCTGCTGCGCATCAGCCCTGAGGGATTCGAAAGCCTCATCGCGCGGCACCCGCGCGTGATGTTCAACCTGATGCGCATTCTGGTGCACCGGCTGAGCGAGACCACACGTCAGGCCGCGGACCGAACGCGGCCGAAAACTTTCGCTATCGTGCCGCTGCAGCACCGGCCTGAGCCGGCACCGATCGCAGAGCGGCTCGCCACTGCGCTGCGCGAAATGGGCTCGCGCGCCGCGGTGCTGGACTCAAGTGCCGCGAACCATGAAACCGAATGGTTCAACGATTTCGAAGCCGCGCACGATTTCGTGTTCTACCGTGGCGATGCGCCGGACAGCGCCTGGACGCATCTGTGCCTGCGGCAGGCCGATCGCGTGTTCCTGCTGGCGCACGCCGATGCGCCGCTGCCGCTCAGGCCGCTCGATTTGCCGGCGTTCAAAGAGCGCTCCACCGGCTTGCCGCAATTGCTGCTGCTGCACCCGGAAGGCCGCACGCAGGACCTACCGGAGCACTTCGCAATGCGCAGCGGCTTGTTCGAATCGCACTACCACATCCGGCAGGGGCGGCTGGATGACATTCGCCGGCTGGCCCGCGTTGTGGGCGGCCGAGCAGTCGGGCTGGTGTTTGCCGGCGGTGGCGCGCGCGGCTTTGCCCATATCGGCGTCGCGAAGGCGCTGGCGGAAGCCGGCGTCCCGTTCGACTATCTGGGCGGCACCAGCATGGGTGCGATCATCGCCGCAGGTCTCGCGCTGGAGTGGAGCATCGATGAACTCACCGCGCGCATGCGCGAAGCGTTTGTCGAATCGAATCCGCTGAACGACTACACCTTTCCACTGATCGCGCTGGTGCGCGGCAAGCAGGTCTCGGAACTGCTCCGCGCGCATTTCGGCGACATCCGCATCGAGCAGATGCCAAAGCCCTTCTTCTGCGTATCGTCCGATCTCACCATTGGCCGCATCCATGTGCATCGTGAGGGGCGGCTGTGGCGCGCTTTGCGGGCGAGCGTGTCGCTGCCGGGTATCTTGCCGCCGGTGACGCACCACGGACATCTGCTGGTGGATGGCGGCGTGATGAACAATCTGCCGGTCGACATCATCGGCCAGTACAGCAAGGGGCCGATCATCGCCTCCGACGTGACCGGCGAGCTGGATTTGCGGGTGAGCGACAACCGCTACGGCGAACGGCCAATCTGGTCACTGCTGTGGCAGCGTATGCGGGGCACGCCGTCGATCGTTTCGATCCTGATGCGGTCCGGCACGGTGGGCTCGGAAGCGCAGCGGCGCGTGGTGCGCGAGCAAGCGGATTTCCTGTTCGAGCCGCCGCTGGAAGACATTGGCCTGCGCGACTGGAAGAAGCTCGATCGCGCCGTGGCCGAGGGCTACGCCCATGCCGTTGCGAAGATCGAGAAGAACGGCGTACCGCTGACGGATGTGTGGACCGAGGGGCCGGCCGTCGCCGTGCCGCATCCGATCGAAGCGCTGGGAGTTGCGGCGCGCTAGTGCGCCGCCGGCCGTTGTGGCGGTGGCGTTGTCGTTCGAGCCTGACAGCAGAAATGAAAAGGGCGCAGCGGCACACAGCTACGCCCTTCTCTGACACTCCACCACTCACCTAGCCGTGTCGGGGGACGGCACGAGGGAGCGACGGCCCATGCTGCTCCCTACCTATTAAAGGATCGTGTGGCGATACAGAGGTGCCGGTTCCCTTTGCCGGACCAAAGAAAGAAGGGGCCCGCCGTCGCCGGCGAGCCCCCGCTATTCACCGAAATGCCACCGCCTGTGCGGCGGCCACCCTGGTTACTTTAGGGCCTTGATCAGTTGCGGCACGTACGGAGTGCCGAGGCCGGTCACGTCGTCATAGCCCGGAGTGGTCCAGAGGAAGTTGTCGTCCAAGCCCTCACACACGCCCCCGCAGCCCGGCACCGAGTTGATGGTGACGAGGCGCACGAAGTTGGGGATCGCCGCATAGCCGCGCAACAGCGCGTGCGGAGAACCGGGTGCCTGAACGTCGGCGACCGGAGCGTCGGTGGCACCGGGTGCCCCGACGGCTTGCTTGTACAACGCGGGATTCACGAAGCCGACCGAGCCGTGGCCGTTCGCGAACCGTGCCTGGTTCACCAGCGCCAACACACCGGCGAAGGTGGGCGAGGAAAGACTTGTCCCGCCTTCGGCGAACTCGCAGTACTCCAGGTTGGGATGACCCTTGCGCACCTTGCATCCCGGATCGCCGCCCTGTGTGGCCGTAGTGAAGGTGATGCCCATCAGGAAGCCTGAGTATGGATCGGCATCCAGCGAAATGTCCGGCACGACCCGACGGGGGCGGTCGAAGTAGATGGTCTCTCCCGAGATCGCGTAGGTGCGCTTCGACAGCGACTTCGGCACGACCCCTTGCTGATAACTAGGCTGGCGCTGCGAAAGGCTCACGCCCCCGCCGCCACCGGCATAAAATGCGTAGTTGGGGCTCACACCGTCGTCGGTGACCTGGGTGCCGTCGCTGTTCACACTGGGATTTACCAGCGTACTGCGGTAGGTGCCCCATCCCCACTCACCCTTGTTACCGTTTGCATCCTTCAAAGCGAGCGTGGTGCCGCCTACTGCCGTAACATAGGGGCTCGTTGCCGGATAAGAGCCGGAGGCGACGCCGTTGATCTGGCTGACATCCCCGCTGTCGCCCGAGCTGAACAGAACGCTGATGCCCTCCGCAGCAGCCTGGAGATAGATGGCGTTATTCACATTGTCTTGGGCCAGCGAAAGCGGCTCGCCGGCAAACCCATAGCTGTTGGTGATGATATCGGCGAGGCCTTCGTCGATCACCTTGTAAACCGCGGCGGCCGTATTGTCGTCGTAACAGTCCTCGGCGCCGACATAGACGATCTGCGCGCCGGGTGCCATCGAATGCACGGATTCGACGTCGAGTGTTTCTTCGATGTTCCAATTGCCGCACGCGGGATTTTGCCTATGGGAAAGGCCTTTGGATACCACCTGCGTGAAATTGCTGCTGTCGAGCGCAGGAAGCCCATGGCGCTTGGAATATTCGTTGGCGTCATGAAAAATTGTGGGCGATGCGCCTGAATCGACGATCGCCACCCGCACCCCCGTTCCATCTACGCCCGCCTTGTCGGCGCCGTAGGCTTGCTGCATCTGCTGCGGCGTGTAACCGCAATTGAGCCAAGGCTCCTGCGCGGGATAGGGATCGGGAGGGGCTGAAACGTTCGCCGAATGATCGCCCCAGTACTTGCTGCAGAAGGACGCCGGCGCCAGATTGTAGGGGGGCGGCGAGGAATAAGGATTTGCGCCGGCTTTGCCCATGTGCTGCAGGTCTGCGGCCGACTCCGGACCGACGTGCATCGGCCTCATCAGTTTGCCCGATTCATCGAGGCCGCCGACGAAGGTCACGAGCCGTGAGATGCCAGACGGCAAGGTGGGCGCCTCCGCGTTCGAACGCATTACCGTGCCGTGGTATTTGTACCGGTCCTGCGTGACGTGGAATGCAGATTTGATCTGCTTCACCGTTCCGCTTGCCTGAACGTAGAGGCCACTCGCTGGAATGTAGTCGACCTTGAAGCCGAGCTGCTGCAGCGTGTTGCGCACTTTCATCACGTCGGATGCGGCCGGCGAAAAGCGGGCGTGGAACTGTGCCGGTGTGAGATGCTGGCCGTATTGTGCGCTTCCGGGCGTGGACTGCGCTTCGACCAGCTTTTGCAGGCCGGCCATATCGCGGAAGCCGAGCCAGGCGCTGATAGCAACGCGACGGGTGTCGCGTTCGGCGCCCACGCGTTGAGCGCTATGCAGCCATTGCGGCACGTGATCATTGGCGGCGGCATTCGCCGCCGAGGTTCCGCCGGCCATGGACAGGCAAAACAGCGAGGCAAGCACGCGTGTAGGTGTCAGTTTGGACATTTGTCCCCTCTTTCTTTGTTATGACGGGCACGGCGCCCGACCCCGGCCCGCCCGATATGAAGGCTAGTCACGCGAAATTGAGGCTGTCACGCCAATTATTTAAGGGAACTCGCGATTTTTAGCTTGATCCAGGCGCTGGCCCCTTTGTAGCGGCGCGATAGAGCCTTTGTACCGGTGTCAAAGAGATGACCTTAGGCGCCGAGCACCTTTCGTAGCGGCAGGAGGTCAGCGAATTCCGGTGCGCGCTTCTCCTGCTTCGCCATGAAGCTCTCGCGCATGTCGGATTCAGGATTGTACATGCCAGCCTGCCAGGTAGCGATGTAATCGAGGCCGTCGGCGATGGAATGATCGCGTGCGTAGTTGATCATCATCTTCGAGCCGTGCACGGCAAGCGGTGACTTCTCGGCAATGTCCTTGGCCACGTTCATCACATGCGCCAACATCGCTTCCTGCGTCGGGAAGGTTTCGTTGACGAGACCGAGTTCGCGGGCGCGCAGCGCGGGCAACCTGCGACCGGTGTAGGCAAGCTCGCGCACATAGCCTTGCGGCAACAGGTGACACAGGCGCGGGAAGGTGCCGACATCGGCCGTCATGCCGAGGTTGATCTCCTGGATGATGAAGAACGCATCTTCGGTGGCGTAACGGCAGTCGCAGGCGCTCGCCATGTCGACCGCACCACCGACGCAGCCGCCCTGGATGGCGATCAGCACCGGCATCCGCGCGCGCTCGAGCACATTAAACGATTCCTGGATGTCGAGCACACTTTGGCGAAGGTTCGCGCGCACCCTCCCGCGCTCGGATTTTGAAGCCGCCGCAGAGGTTCCCGCCGATTGGCCGCTGGTGAACACCGACAGGTCCATGCCGGCAGAGAAGTGTTTGCCGGTGGAAGAGATGACGATCACGCGCGCCGTCGCGTTTGCGTCGATGTCGCGCACGATTTCCGGAAGCTCGCGCCAGAACTCCGGCACCATGGTGTTGAGCTCTTCGCCGCGCGCAAGCCGTATGTGCGCGATCTTGTCTGCGATCTCGACCTCGAAACAGCGATAGGCCATAGCGGTCTCCTCAATATCCCGGCCC
This sequence comes from Rhizomicrobium sp., assembly GCA_036488975.1. GTDB lineage: Bacteria > Pseudomonadota > Alphaproteobacteria > Micropepsales > Micropepsaceae > Rhizomicrobium. The sequence continues at coordinate 7,137 of DASXGS010000155.1, forward strand.
TGAATAGCATGCTTTCGCCCGCACAGGAGGCTTGTTCGATCGCCATGTTGCTGGCTTAACTGGCAGAGACCTTATCGGACTGACAGGCAATGCCGATCATCTACGACGAACTGATGCAGCTGAAATCGGAAGGCCAGGAGTTCAGCTATTTGGAGCGCGAGACGATGCTGTACGCGCTCGGCATAGGCTTCATGCGCGATCCGATGAACGCGAAGGAGCTGCCGTTCGTCTACGAGAACGGTCTGCGCGCCGTTCCCACCATGGCGACGGTGATCGCTTTCGGCCAATCGCTGGTGGGCCGTTCCGGCATCAACTACCTGATGGTGGTGCATGGCGAGCAGCGACTCACACTTCATAAGCCGCTGCCGGCCTATGGGGAGATCGTTTCCGATGAGCGGGTGGTCGGCGCCTACGACAAGGGCGACAAGGGCGCCATCATCGTGACGGAAAAGGTGATCCGGGAGAAAAAGACTGGCGACAGGCTGTGCACCCTCGGCGGAACGATCTTCGCGCGCGGCGACGGCAATTTCGGCGGGCCGAAGGAGGGCGCGCCGGTGCCGCACCCGTTGCCGGATCGCGCGCCGGACATTGTACACGAGGCGAATACGCGGCCCGACCAGGCGTTTCTGTACGCGCTTTCCGGCGACCGCAATCCACTCCACCGCGATCCCAATGTGGCGAAGATGGCGGGGTTCCCGCGGCCCATTTTGCATGGACTCTGTACCTATGGGACGGCCTGCCGCTCGGTGCTCTCCACGATTTGCGACTACGATCCGGCGAAGATATTGGGCTTCGACGTGCGGTTCTCCGCCCCGGTGTTTCCCGGCGAAACCATCGTGACGGAAATGTGGGTGGATGGGCCTATCGCCTCCTTCCGCTCGCGCGTGAAGGAGCGTGATGTGGTGTGCCTCAACAATGGCAAATGCACGCTTGCTGTCTGAGAGCGACCCGCTTGCCGATGCACAATTGCTCATGGCGGACGGCCGGGCTAGCGAAGCGGCCGCGTTGCTCAAACCGCTGATCGAGGAAGGCCGTGCGGGCATTCTTCTGCGCGTCACATACACCCGCGCGCTCCTGGCGCAGGGCGAGGGCGCTGCCGCGCTGAATCAGGCGCGCGAGACCGCAATGCTATATCCGGGCGTTGCCGCGGCCGCGCTGGCGCTGGGCGAAGCATTGCTCAGTGCGGGCAAACTTCCAACTGCCATCGCCGAATTGCAGCGCGCGCTGCGCATCGATCCCGATTTGGCAGAGGCGCGCCATCAGCTCGGGATGGCCTGGCTGGAGGCGGGCGAACCGGAAAAGGCGTTGCAGGAATTCGCTTCTGTGCCGCCTGAGCGTGCCTCGGCAGATTTGCAGGAGAAGACCGCGAAGGCCGAGCGCATGCGCATGCTGGCGCGCTCCAATCCGAATTATGTACGGCATCTCTTCGATCAGTTTTCCGCGGACTATGATGCCCGGATGCTGGGGCAGCTCGGCTACGCCGCGCCGCAAATCCTGCGCGAGCTGGCGGCGCTCGTTGTGCCCGAGCTGCTCGGGCGCTCACTCGATATTCTCGATCTCGGCTGCGGCACGGGCTTGTCGGGCATAGCGTTTGACAGGCTGGCGAACCGGCTCGACGGAATCGACCTGAGCCCTGACATGCTTTCGAAGGCGCGGTCCCGCGGCATCTACGATGATCTCCATGTGGCCGATATCGAGGTGCCCTTGTCCGAGCGCTTTTACGATCTGGTGCTCGCTGCCGACACGCTGGTCTACATGGGCGATCTCTCTCGTGTCTTCGAAAGGGTGCACAACACACTGCGAAGCGGCGGCCATTTCCTCCTCACGGTCGAAAAGGATCCCGCCGAAAACTATTCGCTGGGGCCAAAGCGGCGCTGGCGTCATTCGGAATCCTATCTGCGTGCCGAGGCGCATCGGACGGGCTTCGAGGTTGCAGCGGTTATGGTGTGCTCGCCGCGCACGGAGGCAGGCGCGCCCGTAGACGGCCTGGCCGTGGCGCTGCGGAGGCGCGATGAGAGCCTCGGCTAGACCATCGACTTCCCGCGGCCGACGCGTTTGAATCGCGTACGACTCGCGGAGGGGGCATGGGCGCGCTCGGTATGGCAATTCTCTTCATCGGGGGCGCGGTCGCGTTTTGCGCGCTCGGCGTGCTCGCAGGACGGCGGCTGGTGCGCAAGGATGTCGCCGCCTATCACAATGAGGTGGTGATCTCGCTGTTCGCAGCGGCGGGCGTGGTCTTCGCGGTATTGCTCGGCTTTCTCGTCGTGGTTGTGTGGCAGGCCTATGACGGCGCGCACCGCAACCTCGCCGACGAAGCAGCTACGCTGGTGCCGCTGTACCGGCTCACCTACGGCATGGAGGCGCAGGAAGGTGCCGAAATGCGCGGGCTTGTCCGGAAATACGCAAACGCCGTCATTCACGACGAATGGCCGACGCTCGGCACAGCCGAGGCCGGCAGCTATTTGGCCCGAAAAGCCATTGGCGACCTCGACCGGGTATTTGCCCGCATCGACCGCAAGGTCAAGGACGCGGACCAGCAGGTCGATACCGAATTTCTGCGCACGAAATCGAAGGTCGTGGCGGATCGCAACGAACGCTTGCTCCAGGCGACCGATGACGTGCCCTGGATCCTGTGGCTTGGTGCCGTCGGCGGCGCGGTGATCGTGATGGTGATGAGCTTCTTCATCTACATGGAGCGCGCCTGGCCGCATGTTCTGATGGCAAGCCTGATGGGCGGGCTCATCGGCCTTTTGCTGTTCATGATGGCGATATTAAGCCGGCCATTCTCCGGGCCTATGGCCCTCGGGCCCGAACATTTCGCCTACGCCATCCAGGTTATGGATCACGACGACCACGGCGACTGATCAGCGATGTGACACCGTACTGGTGGCGAGGTCAGCCAACACCGGCGACTCGTTCGCGTCGCGAACCGGCGTTTGCGCCCGGAATTGCTGCGCGGCACCTTCGGCTGCGGCCAGCGCATCCGGGGCGAGTTGTGTCTTCAGCGCTTCGATGCGATTGCGCGATTCCCGGTCGCCTTGGGCAGCGGCAATCGCGTACCACTTATAGGCGTCCAGCAGGCTCTGCGGCACGCCAAGGCCTCGCTCGTACAGCACCGCGAGATTGAACTGGGAGTTCACCAGCCCCAGTGCCGCCCCTTTCGCAAACCAGCGTGCGGCCTCGGAATAATCCTTCTGGGTTCCCTGACCCTGCGCATAGGCCACGCCCAGCGCATGCATCGCCTTGCGGTTGCCCTGTCCGGCGGCGGCTTCGTACCACCGCACGGCCTCGGCGGAATCGGCGGATACGCCATCCCCCTGTTCGTAGAGACTTCCCATCCAATATTGCGCCAGCGGATCGTGCTGTTCGGCAGCGCGGCGAATCCATTGTGCCGCCAGCGGCTGGTCTGGCGCAGCGCCGTCGCCATGCAGATAGCGGAGTCCGAACAGCAACTCGGCCTTGGCATTGCCGGCTTGCGCGAGCATGGCAAGCGCATTGGACGGCGCTGCGGGGGAACGGTGCTGAACAGCTGCGCTGCGGACAGGCGCACGTTTGACGACCGCGACGCTATGCACGGTCTTTGCGTGGAATTTGTGAGGCACGGCGAGGCTTGCGAGCTCGCGCCCGTGCGCGTGCCCAACGTAGAACGCGACGAAGGCGCCAATCACAAACGCGAGGAGCGCGCCGCCTGCCACAACGGCGTACTGCCGGCGGCTCACGGGGATGCGGGTCTCGGCGAAAGTGCGCCACACCGACGGCACCGGCGCCCTGGCAGGAGCCTGCGCTGGTTTGTGATCCATGTCGGCCAGCGCCGCCGCGGCATCGGTTGCGCGCTGTGCCGCCTCCGCATAGGCCTCATCGGTTGCGGCGGAGTTCTGGTGCGCAGTGCTGGTGCCTTCATTGTCGGCGTTGGCATGCGCCTTATCGGCTGTGCGAGCCTGCGCGCGGCGCGCTGACTCGAGAATTTCGATGCGCGTTGCAACGTCGTTCATGGCTGCGCGCATTTCGGAGGTGGCGCCGCGCTGGCGCTGTTCGGTCTGCTCCACACGCTGCAGCAGCGACTGCGAAAGCTCCGTCTGCCGATGCTCGAATGCTCCCACGCGGTCTGACAGATTCGTCACCGCAAGATCCGAGACCGTCACGGCGCGCGCGGCGTTCGTTTCCGTCTCTTTGAGACGGCGCTCAAGATCGGAGAGCGTGTGTTCGAACACGCGCAAGCGCCGCTCGAGCCACGCATCCACACGCGGACGGTTGGCCACGGAGTCCTCATGCAACCCGTGAATTTCCTGCGCCAGTTCTTCCTGTTTCGAATGATCGTCATTCACCAGCGAAAGGAAGCGGCCGTCGAGCCACGGAGAGCTTGTGCTGTCGGCAGCTTCCGATTGCCTTGTTTCTGCGGGAGGAGCCGAGAACTCCGTCGCTTCGGTGAATGGCGCGGCGGGTTCGTTCGCAACAACCTCATGCTCATCATCCGCTGCGGGTTCAGGAAGAGGAAGGCTGTGCTCGCGCATGAGGGTGGCCATACCGGCAAGATCCTCGGCGAGGATCGCGAGAACGAGCTCGTCCTTGTTGCGGAAGTGGCCGAAGACGGTGGATTGCCCAAACCCGGCTTCTGCCGCCACCGCGGTCAGCGACAGCTCCTCGACGCCATCGCGGGCGGCAAGGCGCCGCGCCGCGTCGAGGATAGCAACGCGCACGGCGCTGCGCCGCACAAGGCGGGTCTGCGGTGAAGCGGTCTGAGCGCTTGTATCCATGAACGATGCGACCTGAAGGCAGCCCTTGACCCGCAATTAAGAGGCATCAGGGGTTAAAAACCGCTTTCGCTCGGCCGCCAAATCCGGGAGGAACCGAATGAATTGGCCGTTCATTCCTTGTTCAGCCGATGGTTTCGAAGATGGCCCTAGCACCCCGTATATGAGGCATGATGATGCAAATCGATCCTAAGAAACTGGCGCTGGGGCTGGCGGTCGGCGGCGCTATCGCCGCATGGACGCCGGCATTTGGCGAGGTCCGCGAGCATGTGCGTGTCGGGCCCAATGGTAACGTGCACGAAACCGTTCGCGTCGGACCTGGCCGTGTCCGCGAAAATTTCCGAGGAGACCGCTTCCGTCGCGTTCCACCGGGCTTCCACGGCCATGTTGCTATCCGGGTAAATCCCTTCCGCGGCCACCTGGGCTGGCACGTGAACCGCTTCACGCCGCGCGAGCGCGCCATGTGGACGCACGGCCGCTGGTGGCACGGCCGCTGGCACAATCGCCTCGGCTGGTGGTGGTGGGCGAACGGCGGCTGGTTCTTTTACGATGCGCCAGTTTATCCGTACCCGGACTATGTGTCGGAAACCTACTATGACGTGCCCGGCGCCGATTACAGCGCCTACTGGTATTACTGCCGTGATCCCGAGGGCTACTACCCATACGTGCAGCGTTGCAACGGCGAGTGGCAGCCGGTGGCGCCACAACCCTCCGGCGGGTACGGCGGTGGCCCGGGCGGCCCCGGCTACGGCGGCGGACCCGGTGGGGCCGGCTATGGCGGCGGGCCCGGCTATGACGGCGGCCCGGGTGGTGGACCGGATCAAGATGAAGACCGCGGTGGTCCGCCGGAACAGGCAGGCCCGCGTGACCAGGGTCCGCCCGATGATTACGGCCCGCCGGACCAAGGTGGCCCCGACGAGCAGGGCCCGCCGGACGATTACGGCCCGGACGATCAGGGGCCGCCGGATCAGGGACCTCCGCCCCGGTAGTATGGCAATCTGAAATGAAGAACGCCGCTGAGAAATCAGCGGCGTTTCTTTTTCACGCCGGAGATGGGATGGCGTCACCGCGCGGATGACGGCTCCGTTCCCAGCGCATCAACCCGAACACCAAAGCGATGGTGGCCAGATAGGCGAGAAGTTGCGCGCCGTCCGGCGCGGCGGTGTAGCCAATCAGCGTGTGCAGCATCTTGCCGAGAATCCCCCGCCAGCCTTCCCCACCATCCGGGAGAAGCCACGACGTATCCCACAGGGATCGGGTGAGCACGTTCAGGTATCCACCGTTTTGCAGGAACAGCACCGCCTGTGCCGCCATACCGGCCGCGAGCAGGGTGATCAGCCACGCCGTGGTCCGGAAAAGCTTGCCCGGCGGGATGGCAAGCAGCCCGTAGTAAAGGAGGGCGGAGACTGCGGCACCCGCGGCTAGCCCCAACGCGCCGCCGATCAGCATGGATGTGCCCGTCGTGCTCTGCGCGATGCCGTAGAGGAACAGCACCACTTCCGAGCCTTCGCGCAGCACTGCCACCCCGACCACGATGGCAAGCGCCGCCAGTGGCCGCTCACCGGCCGTTACCGCGGCGCCGACCGACTGCATGTGCTTCGCCATTTCGCGGCCATGGCCGGCCATCCAGACATTGTGCCAGGTGAGCATCACTACCGCGAGCAAGAGAATGCTCGCATTGAATAGCTCCTGCCCGGAGCCCTGGAACAGGTTGGCGATCTCGCCTGCGAATGCCGCCACGAGGCACGCGCCCGCGATGCCGGCAAGGAGGCCCAGCCCCACCCATCGCCCGTGGTTCGGCACGCCTTTGCTGGCGGCCAGCACGATGCCGACGATCAGGCCGGCTTCGATGACCTCGCGAAAAACGATGACAAGGGCGGCGAGCATGCTACTCGGCGATCACCACGCCTTGCGCCGTTTCGGCGTGGTATTCGCCCATGAAAGGGTAGCGGCCCGGCGCGAGCGGCCGCAGCCGCACATTCCCGGTCTGGTTGCCGGGCACCACTTTCTCCACCTTGAGGGACGTAGAATCGAATTCCTCGGCGGAGCCGTCCTGATTGGTGAGGGTGATGAGAGTCGGCTGGTTGGCCGGAACGTGGATTTCCGCGGGGGTAAAGCGGTGGTCCTTCAGGGTGACCTGAACGCCGGGCTTCTCGTTGCCGCAGGCGGCCAACGCCATCACGAGCGCGGCGGGGAACACAAACAGACGGGGCATGCAGGCAGCCTTCCAGTTTCGCTACCCCGGATGTATCGCGACTCATTCTCAATTTCAATATGCCATGTGCCGTGTTGCCGGCCCGGCTGCCTTCGCATCAAAAGGCAAGATCAGGGATAGATGAGCCCAATCCACTCGGCGATGCAGGCCGGGCGCTCCTGGCCCTCGATCTCGACGGTGAATTCGCTGGTCATCTGCAGCGCCTCGCCGCGCTTCTCGACCGAGAGCAGTTTCTGCCGCCCGCGCACCTTGCTGCCCACCTGTACGGTG
>DASXGS010000181.1:0-4637 GCA_036488975.1 Rhizomicrobium sp.
GCGCCACCGATCGCCTTCACCTTACCGGAGATGTAGTCCTTGGGACGGAAGGGCTCCGTGCCAGGGCTGTTGCTTTCGACCACCAGAACATCTCCGTTTGGGAGGGTGTAAACAATGCGCGGGTGCTCAAGACCGGTCGCCATCGCCTGTACTTTCAGCCCGTTCGCTCCGGTCGGCGTTTCGCCCGGTTTCCACCCGACTGCTGTGGGCACGGTCATCGGTGGAATTAGATATTGGTGCGGCTCGGGCAGATACGGATTGGGACCGTATTGCCGCGCCGGATCGCCTGCCTTCTGGCCGCACGCGGAGAGCGCAGCCAGCGCCAACAGCGCTGAGGCTGCACGAACGCTGCTGGAGCTCATCGGTAATCACCGGTCATAGGAAGCCGAACGCTTGTGACGCTCCAGCCACGGAAGCTTGCTATCAGCAACAGGATTGTGACGATGCCCGAGAGCACAATTCCTTCCGGAACCACCGAGGTCCACGCGTCACGGCTGTGCACGAAGGCATTCAGCAGCGACAGCAACGCCGCCACTGCAACCAGAATGAAATGAAACCAGTTCAGTCGGCCGGCGCGGTGGGTGAGAAAGTCGATCGCCAGCAGAATGGCAGCAACAAGGGCCAGCACGAGCCCGAATACGATGAGCCAGGCGGAGAAGTTGGCCCACTGCATCAGCGACGTTCGGCAATACATAATGTCGGTGACAAACGCCGCGATCAGCAACGCCGCCCCCGCGCCGATAAAGCCCGGGTGAAGCAGGACCGGTGCGTCTGCCCGGCTAGTGGATAGGGCCATGCCTGGCTCCTCCCTCAAATCTAACTCGCCCGTTATGCGAACGTTCTAAGTTGCGGCCAAGTTACGCGGTCGCTGGTTACGCGGCCGCCGTGGGCTCCGCCTCCTCCAGCCCTCGGACCCGGTCGACGAACTCAACCGAGGCATTCACGCGCAACGCACCCAGTATGTTCTGCAGGTGCGCCACGTCGCGCACTTCAATATCGACCAGCATTTCGAAGAACAACGGATTGCGGCTGACGATCTTCAGATTGGAGATGTTGCCGCCGCTGTTGGCGATCACCGTGGTGACCGTGGCGAGCGCGCCGGTTGTGTTTTTCACCCGCACCAGCACCCGCGCCACGTTGGGCCCCAGCTCGGCGGCATGTTCGCCCCAGCTGACATCCAGCCAATCGTCCATCTGCGATGGCGCCTTCTCCAGTTCCGCGCAGTCGATGGTGTGGATAACGGTGCCTTCGCCCGGCACCACCACGCCCACGATGCGATCCCCGGGTAGCGGATGGCAGCACTGGCCAAGCTTGTAGGAAATACCTTCCGTGAGCCCCTTGATGGAAATCGCCTTCGCGTCCTTTCGAGGCTGCCGCAACACTTTGCGGTTGGGATCGCGCTTCAGCTCGGGATATACCGCCTCCAGCACTTCGTTGGCGCGCAGCTGGCCGCGGCCCACGTCCACCAATACCTCTTCCGGCTTCGGCAGGCGCAATTTCTTCGCTACTTCCTCGATGGCCTTTGGCGTCAGCTCCCGGTTTTCATCGGCGAATGCCTTTTCCAAAATCTTGCGGCCGAACTTAACGTGCTCGTCGCGCTGCGCATGGCGCAGGAAGCGGCGGATCTCCGCTTTCGCCCGCCCGGTCACCACGAATTGCTCCCACAGGGGCGACGGTGTCTGGTCCTTTGTCCGGATGATCTCCACCTGATCGCCGTTGCGAAGAGAGGTGTGCAGCGGCACATGCACGCCATTTACCTTGGCGCCCACCGCGGTATTGCCCACATCTGTGTGCACCGCATAGGCGAAGTCGATCGGGGTAGCGCCGCGCGGCAGGGAAATCAGATCGCCGCGCGGGGTGAAGCAGAACACCTGATCCTGATACATGTGCAGCCGGGAGTTCTCGAGAAACTCCTCCGGCGAATTGCCGTGCTCGAGCAGATCCACCATCTCACGCAGCCACTCATACGCACCGGCCGCGCTCGCGCTGATATCCTCGACGTTTTCGCGGTAGCGCCAGTGCGCGGCCACGCCCCGCTCGGCCACGTCGTGCATATCCTGCGTTCGAATCTGCACTTCCACGCGTTGCTGCTCCGGCCCGATCACCGTGGTGTGAATTGATTTGTAGCCGTTGGTTTTCGGGTTGGAAATGAAATCCTTGAAACGCTCGGGCACCATGCGCCAGTGCGTGTGAAGAATGCCGAGAGCGCGGTAGCAATCCTCCGTCGTCCGCACGATCACGCGGAAGCCGAAAATGTCCGACAGCTGCTCGAAGTTCAGCTGCTTGTCCTTCAGCTTCCGCCAGATCGAATAGGGGCGCTTGGCGCGACCATAGACCCACGCATCGTCGATACCCGCTTCGGCCAGCTTGCGCTTGATCTGGTCGGCGATGCGGCCGATGCGGTCGCCCGATTGCGCATCGAGGCGCGCCAGCCGCGTAACGATGGAATTGCGCGCTTCAGGATCGAGCTCGGCGAACGCAAGGTCTTCCAGCTCCTCGCGCATGTTCTGCATGCCGATGCGCCCAGCCAGCGGCGCGTAGATGTCCACCGTCTCCTGTGCGATGCGGTGGCGCTTCTCCGGATTGTCGATGAAACTCAGCGTCCGCATGTTGTGCAGGCGATCTGCAAGCTTCACCAGCAGCACGCGGATGTCGTTCGACAGCGCCAGCATCAGCTTGCGGAAATTCTCCGCCTGCTTGGTGCGCTCGGAGAACAGCTCCAGCTGCGACAGCTTGGTCACGCCGTCGACAAGGTTGGCGATTTCTTCGCCGAAATTCTCCTTCACGTCTTCGATGGTGACGTAGGTGTCTTCTACCGTGTCGTGCAGCAATGCCGTGACGATGGTGGGCACATCCATTTTCAGTTCGGTAAGAATCGCTGCCACCTCCAGCGGGTGGCTGAAATAGGGATCCCCGGAAGCACGGAACTGTTTGCCGTGCGCCTTCATGGCGTACACGTAGGCCTTGTTGAGCAGCCCTTCGTCAGCAGCCGGATCGTACGCCTTCACCCGCTCCACAAGCTCGTGCTGGCGGATGAATTTGGGGCGCCCGCGCGGCACCAGCGGCGCCAGGATACGTCCCAATGCCTCGGCCGAGCGGACAAGCGGCCCCGTCACGCTGGAAATGGCTGGCTTGACCGGTTGGGCAGAGGGAGTCGGCGGCGTACTCATCTGCTGTCAATATAGCGGAATTTCCTGAATTTTCGCCCGTCTTGTGGCCGCGGGGGACCTAAGTCCCTTAGTGCTTGCGGACGAGCATCAAGCCGTCGCCAATCGCGAGCATCGCCATATCCACGCGCGGATCGTCATGGATTTTCTGGTTCAGCGCCCGGATCATCCGGGTGCGCTCGTCATTCTTCGATGGATCGGCCACATCCCCGCTCCACAACATGTTGTCGATGGCGATGAGGCCGCCGGCGCGCACCAGCTTCAGTGTGCGCTCGTAATAATTCTCGTAATTCGGCTTGTCGGCATCGATGAACACGAAATCGAATGGCGGCTCACCTGCCGCGATGATGCCGTCCAGCGTCTCCAGCGCCGGCCCGATCCGCAACTCGATCTTCGATGACACGCCTGCCTCTTCCCAGTAGCCGCGCGCCTTGTCGGTCCATTTCCGGCTGATATCGCAGCACACGAGCTTTGCGTCCGCCGGCATCGCCAGCGCCACCGCGAGCGCGCTGTAGCCGGTGAAGGTGCCCAACTCGAGATAGCGCTTCGCGTCCATCAACTGCGCGATCAGACCCATCACCGCCCCTTGGTCCGCGCCGATCTGCATCTCGGCCATCGGATCGCTCATGGTCTCGTCATGGCAGCGCATCAGTACCGGGTGCTCGCGCGTGCCCACGCGTGTGATGTAGTCGAACAACGCATCTGAAGCTGGGAGCATGCGCGCCATTGTGAATAACTCTTTCTGTTGGTGCGCTGCCACGAAAAGACCACGATTGGGCCATTGCACCGCCCGGTTCTTCTCCCATCTATCGCTTGTCGGCTGGCGGCGTCGAGGCGCTCCGGAGTAAGCAAGCCCCCCAGCCCCTCTCGGGGCGTTTCCGTGGTCAGCCGACTTCCCTAGCGAATTTGCACGCGTTCCCCTGCCAGGGCAGGCTTTGGCCTTTGCCGAAGGGAGCCGCCATGCGCCTTGCCGACCGCGCCGCCGTTGTGACCGGGGCTGCCTCGGGCATCGGCCGCGCCACGGCTCAGCTATTCGCCGACGAAGGGGCCCAAGTGCTGGCGGTCGATCTGCCGGACCGGGAATTGGCGGCCGCACATGAGGGCCGCGACCGCATCGTGTGCCTGGAAAAAAGCGTCAGCGATCCAGACGCCGCCGCGGTCATCGTTGACGCTGCGGTGACCCGGTTCGGACGTCTCGACATCCTCATGAACAACGCTGGCGTCGCCAGCAGCACCCGCATCGAGGAGATGACGGAAGAAATCTGGCAGCGCACGCTGAACGTCAATCTCAGCGCGCAGATGCGGCTGGTTCAGCGGGCCCTCCCCTATCTGAAGCAATCGCCGGCGGGGCGCATCATCAACGTGGCCTCTGTCATGGCGGAAGGCACCGACTACGGCCTTTCCGCGTATTGCGCCTCGAAGGCCGGCGTGGCGGGGCTCACGCGTACATTGGCACTCGAGCTGGGCAAG
>DASXGS010000182.1:0-5399 GCA_036488975.1 Rhizomicrobium sp.
GCCTCGCGACCCTGCCTTTCCAGCATCATCGCCGGCGCCACGCGGCCCGAGCAGATCGAGCAGAATGTGAAGGCGGTAAACTGGAAGCTGACGGATGAAGAGCTGGCTGAAATCGATGGGATAACGCTGAGCGCGTAAGGAACGCTTATCGTTCCCCCGCACGCAGGGGAGAATAAGGAGCTGTAACGGCTTGCGGGATTCGTGATCACTCCGCCGGGTGAGGGTGCGGCGCCGGGCGCCGGCCGTGACCGCGCCATTCGCGCACCCAATCGCCGGCGCGATCCAGGTAGATGTACAGCACGGGCGTGATGTAGAGCGTCAGCAGCTGCGACAGCAGCAAGCCGCCGACCACCGCGAGCCCCAGGGGGCGTCGGGTCTCGCCGCCCTGGCCGAACCCGATAGCGATGGGCAGCGTACCCATCAGCGCCGCCATGGTGGTCATCATGATGGGACGGAAGCGGATGAGCGCGGCTTCGACGATGGCATCGTGCGCGCTGATGCCTTCGCTGCGCTCGCGATGGAGCGCGAAGTCGATCATCATGATGGCGTTCTTCTTCACGATGCCGATCAGCATGATCATGCCGACGAAAGCGTAGAGGCTGAGCGGCACGCCGAACAGCCACAGCGTGATCAGCGCGCCCACGGCGGCAGACGGCAGGCCGGACAGAATCGTGAGCGGATGGATGAAGCTCTCGTACAGAATGCCGAGCACGATGTAGACCGTGACGAGCGCAATCATGAGCAGCAGTCCCATGCTGCTGGTCGAGCTCTGGAAAGCTTGTGCGTTGCCCTGGAAGCTACCCTGTACCGTCGCCGGAATGCCGATCTGGCGCTGGATGCGCGGGATCGCGGCGGTCGCGTAGCTCATGGCGTAACCGGCGCCGAGATCGAAGGAGATGGTGGCGGACGGCAGCTGGCCCTGATGGTTGATGCTGAGCGGCATGGTGCTTTGCACGGCCTTGGTCACCGCCGTGAGGGGCACGATGTTCGGTTGCACCGCGCCGTTCGGAGAGGCGCTGACCGGTGACGTGGCGGTGACGTAAATGCGCGACAGCGCGCTGGCATCAAGCTGGTCGCGCGGCAGCACTTCCAGGATCACCTGATAGGTGTCCGAGGAGCCGTAGATGTTCGAAATCTGCTCGCCGCCGAACGCGGCGCCGAGCGCCGTCTCGACCGCCTGGGGCGTCACGCCGAGCGATGCGGCGCGGTCGCGATCGATGGTGACCGTCAACGATGGCGTGGTGAGTTGCAGGTCGCTGGTGACATCGACGAAGCCGGCGGTTTTCTGCAGCGCGCTCATCAGCTTCATGGCGCTGGTCTGCAGCTCGTTCAGGTCGAGATCCTGCAGCGTGTACTGGTACTGCGATTTCGTCAGCCTGCCGCCCAACCGTATGGCCGGTGGGTTTTGCGAATAGACGTTGATGCCCGGAATGTGCGCGAATTGCGGACGCAACTCCCGGATGATTTCATCCGACGAGACGTGATGGCACCACAGGCCGAAGAAGGCGCATTTCTCGGTGCGTTGCGATACCGGCTTCAGCGTCATGAACATGCGCCCGCTGTTCACGCCGGAACTTGCGCCGCCGGCTCCTACCGCCGACATGAAGCCGGCGACGTTCGGGTTGCGCGCCACGATGGAGGCTGCCTGCCATTGATAGCGCGACATCTGATCGAACGAGGTGCCGTTGGCGGCTTCGGTCAGCGCGAAGATCTGCCCGGTGTCTTCGCTCGGCAGGAAATCCTGCGGCATGACCCAGAACATGCCGGCCGTCGCAACTAGCGTCAGCAGAAACACGACAAAGACGATCGGCCGGTGATCGACGCTCCAATGCAGCGTGCGTTCGTACGACTGGTGCATGCGCTCGAAGGTACGTTCGGACCAATCATACAGCCGATTGTGCCTCCGTTCGGTTTCCGGCTTGAGGAGGCGCGCACACAGCATGGGCGTGAGCGTGACCGACACGATGCCGGAGAACACGATCGCGAGCACGATAGTCACGGCGAATTCGTGCAGCAACCGCCCCACAATGCCGCCCATGAAGACCAGCGGGATGAACACCGCGGCGAGCGATGCGGTCATCGAAATGATGGTGAAGCCGATTTCGCGCGCGCCGGTGAGCGCGGCGCCGAAGGGCCGCTCGCCCGCTTCGACATGGCGCACCACGTTCTCCAGCATCACGATGGCGTCGTCGACCACGAAGCCCACCGACAGCGTGAGCGCAAGCAGCGAAAGATTGTCGAGGCTGTAATTCAGGAACGACATGCCGGCAAACGTGCCGATCACCGCGATGGGCAGCGCGAGCGACGGGATGATCGTGGCGGTGAGCGTACGCAGGAAAATGAAGATCACCGCCACCACCAGCACCGCGGCGAGCAGCAGCGTCGTCTGCACGTCGGACACCGACGCGCGGATCGACTGGCTGCGGTCGTAGAGGATCTTCAGCTCGACGCTGGCCGGCAGCTGCCGCTCGAATTGCGGCAGGATGTTCTTGATCTCGTCCACCACCTTGATGGTGTTGGAGCCCGGCTGGCGCTGGATGGCGAGCACAATGGCGCGGCGGCCATCGTACCAGCTCGCCTGGTACTTGTTCTCGACGCCGTCGAGCACGCGCGCCACGTCCTGCACGCGCACCGGCGCGCCGTTGCGGTAGGCGACGATCTGATCCTCGAATTGCGAGGCGTCCGTCAACTGCCCCGTGGCGTGAATCAGGGTCGTCTGCTTCGGGCCGTTCAGCGAGCCGGTGGGGATGTTCGTATTGGCGGCGCTCGCAATGGAGGCGATTTGGTCGATGCCGATGCCGCGGGCCGCCAGTGCTGCGGGATCCGCCTGGATGCGCACGGCGAATTTCTGCGAACCGTACACATTCACCTGCGCCACGCCGTCCAGCGTCGAGAGCTGACGGGCCAGGAGGGTTTCCGCGTATTTGTCGACCTCCTGCAGCGGAAGCGTGCGCGAGCCCATGGTGATGTAGATGATGGGCGAATCCGAAGGGTTCACCTTCCGCATGGTTGGCGGCGAGGGCATGTTGGTGGGCAGCTGCCGGCCCGCCGCGGAAATCGCCGCCTGCACGTCCTGCGCCGCGCCATCGAGATTGCGGTCGAGATCGAACTGGATGGTGATCTGGGTCGAGCCTTGCGAGCTCGACGAACTCATGTTGCTGATGCCGGCGATGGTGGAGAACTGGCTCTCCAGCGGTGTGGCGACCGACGAAGCCATGGTTTCCGGATCGGCGCCGGGAAGGCTTGCGGAAACCTGGATGGTCGGGAAATCGACGTTCGGCAGCTCGCTGACCGGCAGGGTCATGTAGCCGAAGATTCCAAAAATCACGAGCGCAGCCATGAGCAGAACGGTCATGACCGGCCGGCGGATGAAGACTTCGGAGATGTTCATTCTCCGAGCGCCTGCGACGGCTGCTGCGCCGTGCCTTGTCCCTTCAGCACCGAGACGGGGCCGTTTGCAACGACGCGCAACTGTCCATCGGTGATCACGCGGTCGCCGGCGCGCACATTACCGGAGATCGCATCGATGTGGCCGTCGTCGTAAAGCACGGTGACCAGGACCATCTGGGCCTTGCTCTGACGGTCGACCACAAAGATATACCGGCTGCCGGGACCCTGGTTCACCGCCTCGCGCGGCACCACCACTGTGTTCGGCAGCTCGGCGAGCGAGACCGACACGTCGAGCAGCTGCCCGGGCACCAACCGCAAATCTGCGTTGTTAAAGGTGGCCCGTAGCTCGACGGTGCCCGTGGTGTTGTCCACCGCGTTGCCGATGAAGTCGACCGGCGCCGTGAGCCGCGTGTTCTCGGCATCGTGCACCTGCAGGGTGGCGAACAGCTGGTGCGACTGCATCTGCGCCTGGATTCGCGGTAGATCGGATTGCGGCAGGAAGAACGAAATCTTCACCGGCTGGATTTGCATGATCACCACCAGCGGATTCGTGCCGTTCGCGGGCACGATGTTGCCGGCCTGAATCAGGATTGGTCCGGTCTTGCCGGTGATGGGCGAACGGATTTGCGCATAGATCACGTTGAGCCGCGCGGTTTCGACGAGGGCCTTGTCGGCCGCCACGGTGGCAGCCAGCGCTTTCGCCTGCGCCGTGAACTGGTCTGCCTGGCTGCGCGAGGCGGCGCCCTGCGCGGCCAGTGCGGCATAGCGCACGGCGTCGTTGCGCGCACTGCTGAGCGACGCCTGATCCCGGTCCCGTGTTGCGACGGCTTGCGCCAGCGCTGCCTGGAACGGCCGCGGATCGAGCTGGAAGAGCAGTTCGCCTTGTCTGACGATATCGCCTTCTTTGAAATGCACAGCCACCATCTGGCCATCGACACGCGATGTGACCTGCACGGTCTGGTTCGCCACGATGGTGCCGATGGTGTGTTCCTGCACCGTCACGTTCTGCACCTGGGCGAGGGCCACTCGCACCGGCGGCGGCGGTGGCGGTGGCGGGTGCGCCGCGCCGCTGAAAAACAAGCGCCACACGATGAGAGCCGCAACCAGAATGCCCGCAAAAATTGCGGCTATGCGTCCACGGCCGCGCAACCCGCCCCGCGCCCGCGGGGGGCTGTCGTAAACGGCCTCCGGCGGCCGCTCGGAATGTGGCAGGCGAACATCCATCAGCAGATCCCGACGCCGCATAGCGCAGACGGCCGCAGCCGCCCGGCCCGGCGTTCTGTGTGCGGCAGTATAATCCGGGCATTCGATACTGGCAGCGTCATCATAAGACTGGATTCCATTTGCGCAGGGCATATCCCGCGCTGCCGCCGCTTTGCAAAGACTAAGCGATGGCCCACGCCCCGGTTCCCGCTTGCCGGCCGGTCACAACCCCTTGAAAGGGCGGCTTTCCGGTACCCGCAGCCGCGATTGCCCCTTGGAAGACGCCCATATATAAGCGCCCGCCTCCCCAAAACGCGCGCCACATGGATATCCGGAACATTGCCATCATCGCCCATGTCGACCATGGGAAAACCACCTTGGTGGACCAATTGCTGCGCCAATCCGGCTCGGTGCGCGACAATCAGCACATGGAGGAGCGGGCGCTCGATTCCAACGATTTGGAGCGCGAGCGCGGCATCACCATCCTGGCCAAGTGCACGAGCGTGGACTGGGAAGGGACCCGTATCAACATCGTGGACACGCCCGGCCACGCTGATTTTGGCGGCGAGGTGGAGCGTATCCTTTCCATGGTGGACGGCGTGGTGCTGCTGGTGGACGCGGCGGAGTCGGTCATGCCGCAAACGAAATTCGTGCTGTCGAAGGCGCTGAAGCTCGGGCTGAAGCCGATTGTCGTCATCAACAAGATCGACCGGCACGACGCGCAGCCGACCGAGACGCTGGAAAGCATCTTCGATTTGTTCCTCGCGCTCGAGGCCAATGACGATCAGCTGGATTTTCATGTGCTT
>DASXGS010000191.1:0-2807 GCA_036488975.1 Rhizomicrobium sp.
GACGCAGAGGAACAAGGCCGTTCCGAAGCGTTTCGAAACCGAGATGGACGACCAAACGCGTGAGCTAATGGCGCAACGATTTGCCTCTTTCATCGCGCGCGTCTGTGTAAATGCCGAGCCGGAATATTTCGAGGAAGAGCGGACCCGTCTTATCCAGAACGCTAGCACTGTCCGGGCGCAGCCGGTCTCTAATCCCGCTCCGTCCTGGCCATTCCAGCGAACGAACAAGGCGTGAACATTCCTTGACTTTAACCGGTGCTAGTGTTAGTGCTTTGACCCGCTCAGGTGAGGGCGGAAGGAAGCCCGATGAGCGACATTTCCCGCCAGATCTGGGACATGAAATACCGGCTCAAGGCGGCGGACGGTACGCCCATTGATGCCGAGCCGGAAGATAGCCTTGCCCGCGTGGCGATGGCCGCAGCCGCCGCCGAGGGCCCGGATCAGCGCTGGAAATGGGCGTTCGAATTCGCAGGCGCCCTGGCTGGCCACCGCTTCCTGCCTGCGGGACGGATCCTTGCCGGCGCTGGCACCGAGCGGCACGTCACGCTCTTCAACTGCTTCGTCATGGGCACCATCCCGGACTCGATGGATGGGATCTTCTCGCACCTGCGCGAAGCCGCGCTGACGCTGCAACAGGGCGGCGGCATCGGCTACGACTTTTCCACCTTGCGGCCGCGCGGCGCCGAAGTGCATGGCGTCGGCGCCGATGCTTCAGGACCAGTGTCGTTCATGGAGGTGTGGGATGCGATGTGCCGCACCATCATGAGCGCCGGCTCCCGCCGCGGTGCCATGATGGCGACGCTCGCCTGCGATCACCCGGACATCGAAACGTTTATAGACGCCAAGCGCACGCCCGGCCGCCTCACGATGTTCAATCTCTCGGTGCTGGTGAGTGATGCGTTCATGCAGGCGGTAGACCGCGACGCGGAATGGCCGCTGCAATTCGGTGGCCACGTGTATGGCACCATTCGCGCACGCGCGCTATGGGACCGCATCATGCGGGCGACATACGACACGGCCGAACCGGGCGTTGTCTTCATCGACCGCATCAACGCCGAAAACAATCTCGCTTACTGCGAAACCATCCGCGCCACCAATCCATGCGGCGAGCAGCCATTGCCGCCGTACGGCGCGTGCCTGCTCGGCTCGATCAATCTGGCGCGGCTGGTGAAGCATCCGTTCGAGGCGGATGCGGAGCTGGACGAGGAGGCGCTCGAGCGGCTCACGCGGACCGCGGTGCGGTTCCTCGACAATGTCATCGACATTTCGCGGTTTCCCCTACCGGAGCAGCGCGCTGAGGCGGTGGCGAAACGGCGCATTGGGCTGGGAGTGACGGGTCTAGCAGATGCGCTAATCTTCTGCCGCACGCGGTATGGCGCGCCCGAAAGCCTGTGGCGGATCGAGCGTTGGCTGTCGCGTCTCAGCCAGGCGGCCTACGCGGCGTCGGTGCAGATCGCGCGGGAGAAGGGCGCCTTTTCGCTGTTCGATGCGGATGAATATCTGGCACGGCCCAACATCCGTCGTCTGCCGGACGCCATTCGCGATGGCATCGCGGAATACGGTGTGCGCAATGCGCTGCTCACCTCGATCGCGCCCACCGGCACGATTTCGCTGTTGGCCGGCAACGTGTCGAGCGGGATCGAGCCGGTGTTTGCGTATTCGTATTCTCGCAAGGTGCTGAAGCCGGACGGCTCGCATATCGAAGAGCAGGTCGAGGACCACGCGCTGCGCGCCTTTCGCGCCCGCTTCGGCGCCGACACACCGCTGCCCGACTATTTCGTGAGCGCGCAGACGCTGTCGCCGGACGATCATCTCGCGGCGCAGGCGGCCGCGCAGAAATATGTCGACAGCTCGATTTCCAAGACGATCAACGTGCCGGTGGATATCTCGTTCGCGGCGTTCGAGAGCGTGTACCGCAAGGCGTACGAGCTCGGCTGCAAGGGCTGCACGACGTATCGGCCGAGCCCGGTGCGGGGTTCGGTGCTGGAGGTGCGGGCCGAAACCCGAAATGAACCTGTGATTGTGCAGGAATCGGCGCCTATTCCGGCACGGATAGAGAATCCGGCCGAGCCGTCGCTGCCTTTTCCACTACCACCGCCGAAACCGCGCCACGAAGGCGGCGTGGTGTACATGACCCAGCCGCTCGATCGCCCGGAGGTGCTGCTGGGCCAGACCTACAAGATCAAGTGGGCGGACTCAGACCACGCCTTCTACATCACCATCAACGACATCCAGTCGGATGGCCGCAGGCGCCCCTTCGAGATCTTCATCAACTCGAAGAACATGGAAGCCTATGCCTGGACCTTGGGGCTGACCCGCATGATCAGCGCGGTGTTCCGGCGCGGCGGCGACGTCTCGTTCGTTGTGGATGAGCTGAAA
Organism: Rhizomicrobium sp.; assembly: GCA_036488975.1. Lineage (GTDB taxonomy): Bacteria > Pseudomonadota > Alphaproteobacteria > Micropepsales > Micropepsaceae > Rhizomicrobium. The sequence continues at coordinate 2,380 of DASXGS010000191.1, forward strand.
GCGGTGTTCGATCCTCGCGGCGGGCAATGGATGAGCGGCCGCTATGTGCCGTCGCTGCTGGCGGCCATTGGCGAAGTCATCGAGCGGCACTTGATCGCCACCGGTTTTATGACGCCGCGCGAGAGTGTGGTGCCCGACGAAGTCCGCGCGATGGCTGTGGGCGCCGAGGGCGTGCCGGCCAAGCCGTGCCCGCGTTGCGGCTCGCCCAGCTTCGTGAAGATCGAGGCGTGCGATACCTGCATCGCCTGCGGCTATTCCCGCTGCGCCTGAGTGAACGCGCCTTTCGTCATTGCGAATGAACAGGCACGCGCGCTGATCCTGGCGCGAACGCAGCTGTCCACGACCCGAGCCGAACCCGGTTCGGGCGCCCTCCTCCCGCTCATTCGAAGTCTGGGATATGTACAGCTCGATCCCATTCGCGTGGTGGA
>DASXGS010000218.1:0-5239 GCA_036488975.1 Rhizomicrobium sp.
ATCATCCGCAACAATCGCGATGGCACCCGCGCGGTGATGACGGCGGCGCGTACCGCCGGTGTGGAGCGGATCGTGTACACAAGCTCGGTCGCGACGCTGAAGCCGCGCGACGACGGCAGCAACGCGGATGAAAACGACCGCGCCGATATGCAAACCGCCATCGGCGCCTACAAGAAAAGCAAGGTGGCAGCGGAGCGGGTGGTGGAAGAAATGGTGGGGCAGGGCTTGCCCCTGGTGATCGTCAGTCCGTCGACCCCTATCGGGCCCCGCGATATTCGCCCCACACCGACCGGCCGCATCATTGTGGAGGCCGCGAATGGCCGCATGCCGGCTTACGTGGAGACCGGCCTCAATCTGGTGCACGTGGACGATGTCGCAGACGGGCATCTGCAGGCGCTCGACAAGGGCCGCATCGGCGAGAACTACATCCTCGGCGGCCACGATGTGATGCTGAAGGAGATGCTCGGCGAAATTGCGCGGCTGATCGGACGCAAGCCCCCGCGCATCCAGCTGCCGCGGGTACCGCTTTATCCCTTTGCCTGGCTCTCAGAAGGATTTGCACGCATTACCGGCAAGGAGCCGATGCTGACCGTGGATGCGCTGAAGATGGCACAACACAAAATGTTCTTTTCGTCGGCTAAGGCAAAACGCGAGCTGGGCTACACCACGCGCCCGTGGCGGCTGGCGGTGGCCGACGCCGTCAACTGGTTCAAGGTGTCCGGCAGGGTGCGATGAGCGCGCTCACGTTCTTTGCGTTCCTGCCCCTGGCGATCTGGCTGTATCTGCTTCTGGGCAGAGGCATGTTCTGGCGCGCGCGCGAACGCGACGATGCTGAACCTCTCCCGGAGCCGCCGCATTGGCCGTCCGTGACCGCGCTTGTGCCGGCGCGCAATGAAGCCGATGTGATCGTGCGTTCGATCGGCAGCCTGCTCGCGCAGGATTATCCGGGCGAATTCCGCATCGTGTTGGTGGATGATCAGAGTGAAGATGGCACGGGAGAGGCTGCGCGCGCGCTCGACACACGCGGCAGCCTGTCCGTGGTCACCGGTAGCGCGCGGCCGCCGGGATGGACCGGGAAGGTGTGGGCGATGTCGCAAGGAATCGACTATGCGACACGTGAGTTGGCTCCCGATTACCTCTGGTTCACCGATGCCGATATCGCGCACGCGCCGGAGAATCTCAGGCGTTTGGTCGCGCGCGCCGAAGCGCACAATCTTGTGCTCACTTCGCTGATGGCGAAGCTGTCCTGTGTCACGTCGGCGGAGCGCTTCTTTATTCCCGCCTTCGTGTACTATTTCCAGATGCTGTATCCGTTTGCCTGGGTGAACGATCCAAAAAACCGCGCGGCCGCAGCGGCCGGCGGCTGCATGTTGGTGCGGCGCGATGCTTTGGAGCAAGCGGGCGGCATCAAGGCCATCAAAGGCGCGATCATCGATGACTGTGCGCTTGGCGATCTGATGAAAGCGCGGGGCCAGATCTGGTTGGGGCTGACGGAGCGCGCCACATCCATCCGTCCGTATTCTGACATGAATTCCATTCGCCGCATGGTGGCGCGCTCGGCCTACGCGCAACTGAACTACTCGCCAATGTTGCTCGCCGGAACGCTTGTCGGCCTGTTGGCGATCTTCGTCGCGCCGCTGCTGCTAGCGATATTGACGCCGCTGCACCCGGTTGTGCGGATCGCTGGCGCGGCTGCGTGGCTTATCATGGCGGTGAGCTTCGTTCCCATGCTGCGGTTCTATGGCCGTTCGCCTTTGTGGGGTATTGCCCTGCCGCTGATTGGCACGCTGTATGCCGCCTTCACCTTGGATTCGGCCGTGCAGCACTGGCGCGGCCGCGGCGGGATGTGGAAAGGTCGGGCGCAGGCGATCGCACCATGACAAAGGCGGCGGCAGACCTGCAATCCGGCAAGGGGCATCGGAACGAAAACTTCCCGGTGGCTTCATTCCTGATTCAGCGGCAACACCGGCCGGTCATCCTCACGTTCTACCGTTTCGCGCGGGCCGCTGACGATGTCGCGGATCATCCAACTGCCTCTTCCGCCGAGAAACTGAATCTGCTGCAGGAGATGCATCGCACGCTGAATGGCGAGCTCGACAGCGCGCGGGAAGCGCTGGCGCTCCGCCGCCTTCTGGATGAGCGGAAACTCAGTGCCGAGCACGGACTGTTGCTGCTTGAGGCCTTTCGCCGCGATGTGTCGAAGCTGCGTTACACGAGCTGGGACGAGTTGATGGATTACTGCCGCTATTCGGCCATGCCCGTGGGGCGCTTTGTGCTCGACGTGCATGGCGAGAGCCGCGACACCTGGCCGGCCAACGATGCGCTGTGCGCCGCGCTGCAGGTGATCAACCACCTGCAGGATTGCGGCGAAGACTACCGCGCGCTCGGTCGGGTCTATCTTCCGGAGGATGCTCTGGAGGCAGCCGGTGTAACGGTGAATGACTTGAGCGCGGACCGCGCTTCGCCCGGTTTGCGGCGCGTCATCACTGGCCTTGCGCGCCGTACGAAGAAGCTCCTCGACCAGGCATCGCCTTTCGCGAAGGAAATCCGCGACGCGCGGCTCGCTTTCGAAGTGACGATCATCCACGTCCTGGCGGAAGACCTTGCGGCCAGGTTGAAACAGCGCGATCCGCTACACGAGCGCGTGCATCATCGAAGCCTGGAACTGCTGCCGTTGCTGCTGCGTGCAACAGCGCGGTTTGCCGCAACGCGACTTGGTGGCGAGCGGCGCGCGGCAACATTGGTGAAGCATCCGCAATGAGCGCCGCGCCGGAGATTCGCGCGATCGAGCAGAAGGCGCAGGGCAGCTCGTTCTATGCTGCCATGAAGCTGATGCCCCGGTCCGAGCGCGAGGCGATGTTCGCGATCTATGCGTTCTGTCGCGCGGTGGACGACATCGCCGACGAGGGCAAAGGCACGCGCGCGGAGCGTCACGCGGCGCTCGACGCGTGGCGCGCCGATCTGGAAGCGCTCTATGCCGGGGCAGGCGGTGGCCGCGCCGCGTTTCTCGCGAACGTGGTGAAGCAGTACGGCTTGCGCAAAGCGGACTTCCTCACCGTCATCGACGGCATGGACATGGACGTGGCGGGGGATATCCGCGCGCCGTCGCTGGAGACGCTCGACCTTTATTGCGAGCGGGTGGCGAGTGCGGTGGGGCGGCTGTCCATCAAGGTGTTCGGCATGGCGGAGGCGCCCGGCTTCGAACTGGCGCACCATCTCGGCCGCGCGCTGCAGCTGACCAACATCCTGCGCGATCTCGATGAGGATGCACTCATGGGGCGGCTGTATTTGCCGAACGAATACCTGCACGCCGCCGGCATCGACAGCGGCGATCCGCTGAAGGCGGTAGCCGATCCTGCCATCGATGGCGCCTGCCGGCCGGTGGCGCAACTGGCGCACCGGCACTATCGGGAAGCCAACCGGGTGTTGCGCGCGCGGCCCAAAGGACGCTTGCGCGCGCCCAAATTGATGGGCGTCGTCTATTCCGAAATTCTGCGCGAGATGGAGAGGGTCGGCTGGGCGCCACCGCGGCATCGGGTTCGGCTGTCGAAGCCGCGGCTTGCTGCAATCGTGCTCGCCAATGGCCTGATCGGATGACCACCGGCACGGTCTATGTCATTGGGGCGGGACTGTCCGGCCTCGCCGCCAGCGTTGCTCTTACTGCCCGCGGTCCGCGTGTGGTGCTGATCGAAGGGGCAGGGCAGGCGGGCGGCCGCTGCCGCTCCTATCTCGATCCGGTGCTCAACCAGACTATCGATAACGGCAATCATTTGATCCTGTCCGGCAATCACGCGACCTTCAGCTATTTGCGCATCATCGGGTCCGCGGACCGTCTCGCTGGGCCAGAACAGGCACGCTTTCCCTTCGTCGATATGCGCAGCGGAGGGCGCTGGACCGTCGCACCGAATGAAGGGCCGATTGCGTGGTGGGTCTTTTCGAAGACGCGCCGCGTGCCGGACACTTCTCTCCGGGAATATCTAGCGATTGCGAGACTGCTTGCGGCGTCAACCGAAAAGCGCATTGACGAAGTGATCGCCTGCAGTGGTTTGTTGTGGGAACGATTGCTGCGGCCACTGTTGCTGGCCGCGCTGAACACGGAACCGGAAACTGCCTCTGCTGCGTTGGCCGCGGCGGTACTGCGCGAAACGCTGATGAGAGGCGGGCGCGCCTATCGCCCGCGCGTCGCTTCCCCGCATCTCGGCAGCACGTTTATCGATCCGGCGCTTGAATACTTGAAGGCACGAGGCGCCAAAGTGCGGTTCGGCTCGCGACTTCGCCGCATTGAGTTCGTTGACCGTCACGCAATCAGCCTCGACTGTGCGGATGGCCGGATTGCCCTCGGTGCAAATGATGGTGTGGTCCTCGCCACGCCGGCGTGGGTGACCGCCGACTTGCTGCCCGATGTGCAGACCCCCACCGAATTTCGCTCCATCGTGAACGCGCATTTCGCGATTGCGCCGCCGACCGACGCGCCGCTGATGACCGGCATCATCGGTGGCCTGGCAGAATGGGTGTTCGCGTTTCCGGATCGCATTTCTGTCACCGTTTCCGGGGCGGACGCGATTGTGGATCGCGACCGCGAAGAACTGGCGAAAGCGCTCTGGCGCGATGTGGCGTCCGCGCATGGGCTTAGGCCGGAGCCGCCGCCGTGGCAGATCGTCAAGGAGCGCCGCGCCACATTCGCCGCCACACCGGAGCAGGCGAAGCGCCGCGCCAAAGCCGAAACCCGGTGGGCTAACCTGTTCCTCGCCGGCGACTGGACCGACACCGGGCTCCCGGCCACCATCGAAGGTGCGGTGCGCTCCGGCAATCGTGCGGCGGAATTGGCGCTGCGGTCCCTCCCGCGGTAATTTCCGGCCATGGACCAAGCGCTCACCATCGATCGCGCCGAACTGGACACGGCAATCGCGCGCGCCACCGATGCGCTGCTGAAGCTGCAGCGTGCAGACGGTCATTGGGTGTTCGAATTGGAGGCGGACGCCACCATTCCCGCCGAATACGTTCTGCTGACGCATTACCTCGGCGAGACGCCGGACCTAGAACTGGAGCGCAAGATCGGCGTGTATCTGCGCCGGCGCCAGGCGAGCCACGGCGGCTGGCCGCTGTATCACGATGGCGCCTTCGACATCAGCGCCACGGTGAAAGCCTATTTCGCGCTGAAGATGATCGGCGATGCGCCGGACGCGCCGCACATGGTGCGCGCGCGCGACGCGATCCTCGCCCGGGGTGGCGCCGACCG
>DASXGS010000268.1:0-2283 GCA_036488975.1 Rhizomicrobium sp.
GGCGGGCCGGGCATGGTGATCGCGTTCCTGTTTGCGGCTGGCACCAACCTGTTCGCCTACTGGAATTCGGACAAGGTGGTGCTGTCGATGTACGGCGCGCGGCAGGTCGATGAAACGAGCGCGCCGGATCTCGTGCACATCGTGCGGCAGCTGTCGCAAGCGGACGGCCTGCCGATGCCGAAAGTGTTCATCGCCGAGAACGATCAGCCCAACGCCTTTGCCACTGGCCGCAGTCCGGAGCACGCGGCGGTGTGCGTCACCACCGCGCTGCTCAACAATGTCAGCAAGGAGCAGCTGGCCGGCGTGCTGGCGCACGAGCTCAGCCATGTGAAAAACCGCGACACGCTGACGATGACCATCGTCGCCACCATTGGCGGTGCGATCGGCATGCTGGCAAATTTCGCGTTCTTCCTGGGCGGTGGGCGCCGGAACAATCCCATGGGATTCGCCAGCGCGATTCTGGTCGCCATCCTCGCGCCGATTGCCGCCGTACTGGTGCAGGCGGCGATCAGCCGCTCGCGCGAATTTGAGGCTGACCGCTCCGGCGCACAGTTATCCGGCCGCCCCTTGTGGCTTGCCTCCGCACTGCAGCGCATCGAAGCCGTGGCGGAGCAGACGGAAAATCGCGAAGCCGAAGCCAATCCCGCTACGGCGCACATGTTTATCATCAACCCGCTGCATGGCGGCGGAGTATCCGGCCTGTTCGCCAGCCATCCTTCCACCGAGCAACGTATTGCCCGGCTGAACGCGATGGCAGCAGAGATGGGACAGGCGCCGAAGCCCGGTCCCTGGGGCTGAGGTGGCATTGTCGAAACCTGCGGCCGGCATCCCGGCGCGTGCCGCCGCACAAGCCATTCTCGGCGACGTCCTTCGCAAACACCGGCCGCTCGACGAGGCAACGGATTCCGTTCTGGGCAAGGCAGCGCTCGAGCCGCGCGATGCCGGCTTCGCACGCGCGATTGCGACCGAAACCCTTCGGCGGCTTGGACAGCTGCAGGCGTTGCTGCACACATTCGTGCCGAAGATGCCGCCTCAGCATCGCGCAGGAATTACGCAGGAAATCCTGCTCGCCGGCGCCTGCGAGCTCCTGTTTCTGAAGGTGGCGCCGCACGCGGCGATCAACGCGGCGAACGAACTGGCGGCTGCGGATGCCAAAGCGGTGCATTTCAAATCGCTGATAAACGCCGTGCTGCGGCGCGCGTCGCGCGATGGCGAAGCGGTCATCATCGCGCAGGATGCTCCACGGCTCAACACGCCGGATTGGCTGTGGCCGCGCTGGTGCGAAACCTATGGCGAGGAAAGCGCACGCGATATCGCCGCCGCCCATCTCGTTCCGCCAGCACTCGACATTCATCCGAAGCCGAGTGCGTCCGCCGTGCCGGATACCGAACCGCTGCCCGGCGGCATGGTGCGAGTGCGCGAGTCTGGACGCATCGAAGAGCTACCCGGTTACGTGCAAGGCAACTGGTGGGTGCAGGATTTTGCGGCCAGCCTGCCGGTGCGCCTGCTGGGGGATGTGCGCGGGCAGACGGTGATCGATCTGTGCGCGGCGCCTGGCGGCAAGTGCGCGCAACTGGCTGCGGCTGGCGCAAACGTGATCGCCGTGGAGCGCGATCCCGCTCGCATGCTTCGCCTGACACAAAACATGGAGCGCTTGCAGCTCGATGCTGAGCTGGTGGAAGCGGACATACGAGATTTCGCGCCGCGTGAGCGTGCACCGTTCGTGTTGCTGGATGCGCCATGCAGCGCCACCGGCACCATTCGCCGCCATCCCGACCTGCCGTGGATCAAAAGCGCCGCCGATGTGAACACGTGTGCCGATGCCGCGACCGAACTGCTCGACGCGGCTGCCGATATGGTGGCCGATGACGGCGTACTGGTGTTCGCGGTTTGCTCATTGGAGCCGGAGGAAGGCGCCGGACAAGTCGAAAGCTTTCTCGCGCGACGCACGGAATTCCGTCGCCGACCAGTATTACCGCCCGAAATCTTCGGAATGGCAGAGCTCAACCGCGATGGCGATCTGCGCACACTGCCCTACCATTTGGCAGAGCAGGGCGGGATGGACGGCTTCTATGCCGCGCGCCTCAGGCGCTCAGGGAAAAAATGAGCTGAGCCATGCGGTAACAGTGGCCGGTGTTTTCAATGCGGAGGAATTTGCTTACGCCGACAGGCGGCCCAGCGCGTAGGCGATGGCGAGATAGATCTTGCCGGTATCCGCGCTCAGCAAGGTGGACGCGAGCAGGCCGCCATTGTCGCCATCGCGCGCCCGCTCCAATAGGGACT
>DASXGS010000277.1:0-6209 GCA_036488975.1 Rhizomicrobium sp.
ACGTTGGCACCCATGATCTTGTCGAAGGCCTCATCGGGGATGTCGATCTGCGGCCCGAAATAAGGATTCAGCGCCGCGTTGCAGACGAGCACGTCGATCCTGCCCCATTTGGCGTGCGTCTGCGCCACCAGATTCTGCAGCTGCTCCTTGTAGTTGATGTTGCACGGCACCGGGATCGCCACATCGCGACCACATTCGCGGTTGATTTCGCCGGCCACGCGATCGCAGGCATCCGCCTTACGGCTGGACACGACGACATTGGCTCCATGCTCGGCCATCCGATGCGCAATCGCTTCGCCGATGCCTTTGGTGGAGCCGGTGACGAGCGCCACCTTGCCGGTCAGATCGAACAGGTTCATAGGCCTCTCCTGGAATAGCGAACGGCAAGGTTAGCGGGGCAGGTTGATGCCCACAAACTGCCGCATTGCGCGGGCTAGAGAGAGCCATGATCAAATCTATCGCTCCCTGTCTTGCACTGCTGCTGACCGCCTGCGCCGGGGGTGGCTACTACACGCCGTCCCCGCCGCGCTACGCGTCACCGCCCCCGCCGCCGCGGTATGCGGCGCGACCAATGCCGGCACCTGCCGCACGCCATGCCGAAACGCCTGCCGTACGCCGGGTGCCTGAGAATGTACCCAGCGCCGGCCCCCTCCGGACCGCCATGATCGGTGGCTACATGGACCAGCAGGAACGGGACTTCCGCGACCATCTGCGCGGCACCGGGGTCGCCGTCGTGCGCCCAGGTGACGAACTTGTATTGCGGCTGCCCGGCGCAATGCTGTTCGAGGGCAAAGGCGACCAACTGACTGCGTCCGGCCGCAACGCCCTCGCGACCATCGCGGTGATTGCGCGCCACTACGATCACACCGCCATCGCAGTAACTGCCTATGTCGACGGATCCGATAAGGAGGCACGGGCGGTTTCGGGTGCGCTGATTGCCGACGGCATCAGTGCAAGGCGTGTCATCAGTCGTGCCGGGCTGGCCGTCAATGCCGGCGCCAGAAGCCGCCGCATCGAAATCCGCATCAGCCCGCAGGCAACCGGCTAATTCTCGTCGCCGTACGCTAGCGACCAACCGCCGCGCGTGGGAATTTCGCCTCCCGTATGGGAGTCATTCGCACGTAGGATTGTGTGAAAGCAGGGGTCACGGGTTTGCGCCGATTGCGTTCCTCCACAGTGTATCTCGCGCTAGTCGCGTTGGTACTACGCGCGCTCGTGCCCGTGGGCTGGATGCCGATGACTGCGGCGTCCGGGAGCCATGCCGCCTTGATGCCGTGTCCGATGATAGACGGCATGCGAGGCATGCCGATGCCGCAGCCGGAGCCGCAGCCCCCTGCGAAGAATCACCTGCCGCCTGCGCATGTCGGCTCCATTTGTCCGTTTGCCACACCTCCGCAGCCCATACGGGCGCTTGAGCCGCATCGGATTGAGCTTGCTCCGGAGCGTTTTGCATTTTTCCGCCGGGCAACTTCGTTCATCGCGCCTCCCTGGGACCACGTGGCGCGCGCGCCCCCGCGCACGGCCTGACCCTTCATTGACGCCACCCATCGTTCGGGCGTGAGCACGTTATCGCTTGCGCTCTCCCTCCATCTTGATGGAGAGATTTATGCCTCGGTCACGGCTGACTGCGGGCGCCATTCTGGCTTCCGTCTTGCTTCCTTCCGCGGCGCTCGCGTGCGCCTGCGGCTGCGCGATTTTCGATGTGGGTACCAGCACGCTCTTGCCTTCCGGCCCGGGCGGCACGGTGTTTCTGGAGTGGGACTATCTCAATCAGACCAAGAACTGGCACGGCACATCGAGTGCGCCCAAGGCTAACAACGATGACAAGAACATCCGCTCGAATTTCTACCTCGCCGGCGGCCAGTACATGTTCAACGAGCGTTGGGGCGCGATGGTCGAAGTGCCCTACACGGACCGCCACTTCGTTACCGCGGATTCCGGGGCCCCGGAAGCCTTCAACCACTCTGCACTGGGCGATGTGCGGTTGATGGGCGTGTATTCCGGCTTTTCACCCGACATGTCGACGGGCGTGATCTTTGGCGTGAAGCTGCCGACAGGCGATTCCACTTACAAGAACTTCGATCCCGATGTGGAGATCGGCTCGGGCAGCACGGATTTGCTGCTCGGCGCCTACCACACCGGCGCGTTCGATATTGCGGGCGATTTCCAGTGGTTCGTACAAGGGGTGTGGCAGCACCACATCGCCACGCAGCACAACTACACGCCCGGGAGCGAATTGAACGGTGCCGCAGGCGTGACGTACACGAATTGGCATCTCTCACCCACGGTATCGGTTGCGCCTGTCTTTCAGGTGATGCTGTCGAATCGGGGGCGCGACGGCGGCATCGGCGACCCCGAGAATACCGGCTACACCCGCGTGCTTGCTTCTCCCGGAATTTCGCTGAGCGTGAATGCCTGGAAACTGTACGCCGATGTGGAACTGCCGGTCTGGCAGCACGTCAATGGGGACCAGCTGATTGCGCCGGTCGCCGTTAAGTTAATAGCCAGTTACAATTTCTGACATTGTCGCGGCAGCCGTCTGCGCGCGTGGTTAACAGATTGGAAATGGAATCTCTGCCAGGGTCGTCGTTGACGTCCGTAGAGATTCCAAACATGGCCCAGGCGCTGGTTGCCGCGATCTATGTCATGGTATCCGCCACACTGGCGCTCGGCCTGCAGATTCTGGGGCTGGCCCAAGGCGCGGTGGCCGGCCTGATCGGTCTCGTCACCTTTGCAGGCCTCGCATTTATCCACACCCTTTTTCAGGGCAGCCGCGAAACGCGCCGTACGCGCCAGGAAATCGGCGAGTTGAAGCGCGCCGCGAACGGATTCTCGCGCTCCATCGAAGAAGCGCAGGCCAAAATCGAGGAAGTCCGCACGGCAATCGAGGCAAAAACATCGGCGCAGAACAAGAAGATCGTTGCGGAACTTCAGGTGCTTGAAAGCCTGATGCGGGACTTCGCCGGCAAGATTTCCGAGAAGGCCAAACAGCAGCCGCTGCCAGCCACAGAGGTCATAGAACGCCGCACGCATTCTACTGTGCGGGCTGAGCTTGCTGCTTTCGGCCACTCCGATCTTTTGGAAACCATTCGCGCCTCGCTGGAGGAGAACCGCGTCGACCTTTACCTGCAGCCGATCGTCAGCCTGCCTCAACGCAAGCTGCGCTTTTACGAGGCGCTGTCGCGGCTGCGCGCAGAGGACGGCACACTGATCATGCCATCGCAGTACATCCGCGTGGCGGCGCCTGCCGGACTCATGAGCGTGGTAGACAATCTGCTGCTGTTCCGTTGCGTGCAAATCATGCGGCGGCTGATCCAGAAGAATCGCGACCTGGGAATGTTCTGCAACATCTCCGGCGACACGCTGGCGGATGCCGAGTTCTTCCCGCAGTTCCTGGAATACATGCATCACAACCGCGATCTCGCGCCGCAGATCATCTTCGAATTCTCGCAGGACGCAGTGCTGCACGCCGGCCAGAAGGGTGAGGAGAATCTCACCTATCTCTCAAGCCTCGGCTTCGCACTGTCGATGGACCATGTAGAAACCTTGGCCTTGGATTTCGCCAAGCTGAAGACGCTCGGGTTCCGCCATATCAAGGTTCGGGCCGAAACGCTGACCAGCGGCATGGAAGGCGCGCGCGCGGCCGTTGCCGCCGAAGATCTGAAGCATCTGCTGGCGCGACACGATCTCAATCTGATCGCGGAGCGCATCGAGCACGAGAAAACTGTACTGCAACTCCTGGACTACGGCGTGGATTTTGCGCAAGGCTTCCTGTTCGGCGAGCCGCGCGCGGTGCGCGACGACCAGAAGACGCTGCCGGACACCACCGCGCCCATCATTCCGTTTCGCCGCGCGAGCTGAAGCTTGACGGCGCGCGCGCACGCGTGCCACGGCTCGCTTATGATCCGCATTCTGTCCGGGCTTTCCGAAATTGCCCCGCGCTACGATGCGCTCCTCTGCGACGTGTGGGGCGTGCTTCACAACGGCCGGAAGGCGCATCAGGGAGCGGTGGAGGCACTCCATCGCTTTCGTGACGAGCGCGGGCCCGTGATTCTACTTACCAACGCGCCGCGGCCTATCGTGGATGTGGAATCGATGTTGACCCGAGTGGGCGCGCCGCTCGATTGTTACGACGCGATTCTTTCCTCAGGCGCCGCCACCCGCGAAGATGTTGCACGGCGCATCGAAACACTGGGTCGGACGCTCAAAGTATATCACCTGGGCCCGGATCGGGACGACGGCGTGCTGGGTGGCCTCGATATTCGCCGCGTCGAGCTGAACGAGGCCGATGTCGTTCTGTGCACCGGGCTCTACAACGACGAGGACGAGACAGCCGACGACTATGCCGATCTGTTCCAGGCGATGCGCGCACGCAACCTCGTCATGCTGTGTGCCAATCCAGATATCGTGGTGCAGCGGGGGGCGCAGCTCATCTGGTGCGCCGGCGCGCTGGCCAAGGCCTACGAGAAGACCGGCGGCGAGGTCATCTACTACGGTAAGCCGCACCCGGCCATTTACCGTACCGCGCTCGAAATGGCGGAAAGCATCCGCGGTCGCCCCATCGAACGCCCATTGGCCGTGGGTGACGGGGCGGATACCGATATCAAAGGCGCCAACGCGGTGGGCATCGACGCCCTCTTCATCGCCAATGGCGTCCACGCCGCCCAGCTGGGCGATCTCACGGCCGAGGGACTCGGGCAGCTTTTCATTGTGCCGGAGGCACACCCCAAGGCCGCCATGCCCGCGCTTGTGTGGTAGCCGGGCTTTCCGCTAAGCGAATCGCGACACATTCAAGGAATTTGCACGTGCCCTATTACATCGACGAGCTGAAGCCAGGGATGAGCGAAAGTTTCGAGAAGACCGTCACCGAGCGGGACGTCGAGCTGTTCGGCGAGGTCAGCGGTGATATGAACCCGGTGCATTTCGATGAGGAGTTCGCCCGAAAAACGATTTTCCGCGGCCGCATCGCCCATGGGGTGCTGTGCCTCAGCTACATGTCTACGGTGCTGGGCATGAAGATACCTGGGCCGGGCACCATCTTCATGAGCGCCAGCTCGCGCTTCAGGGCGCCCGTGCGCATCGGCGATACAGTCGTGACGACCGGCACCGTGAAAGAGGTTGTGGCGGACAAGCGGCGCGTGCTGTTCGACTGTGTCTGCAAGGTTGGCGACACCATCGTGGTGGAAAGCGAAGCACTGGTGATGGCGCCCGCGCGACCAAAAGCGTAAATGAAAATCTTTCGTCACTACGACGATGTGCCGGAAGCCTGCCGCGGCGCGGTAGTGCCAATTGGCAATTTCGACGGCGTGCATCTCGGGCACCAGGCGCTGATCGCGCATGCGAAGGCACTAGCGAAGGCGCGTGGGGCGCCGGTCGGCGTGCTTGCGTTCGAGCCGCATCCGCAGGAGTTCTTCAGGCCCAACGCGGAATGCTTCCGGCTGACGCCCTTTCGCACCAAGGCGCGCCTGCTTGCCGAGCGGGGCGTGGACGCGATGTACGCGCTGCCCTTCGATGCCGCGATGGCGGGCAAGACCGCCGAAGAGTTCGTGCGCGAAGTTCTGGTTGAGGGATTGGGTGTGCGCTGCGTTGTGGTCGGTGCGGATTTCTGTTTCGGCAAGGGGCGCAAAGGCAACGCCATATTGCTTGCCGAGCTAGGCCGCGCTTGTGGCTTCGATGTCGAGATATTCGAAACGGTAATTGCCCACGACGCGCAGAAGGTGTCATCCAGCGAAATTCGGACGGCGTTGAAGGCGGGGCGGCCCGCGGAGGCGGCTACGCTGCTCGGCCATTGGTGGACAGTGGAATCGCGCGTGGAACATGGCGATGCCCGTGGCCGCACGCTCGGTTTTCCCACCGCCAACATGCATATGGTGGATTACCTCTTGCCCAGTTTCGGCATCTATGCGGTGCGCGCCACGATCACTGAGAACGAGAAACCGGTCGGCGTGCGCGGCGGCGTGGCCAATCTCGGCATCCGGCCGATGTTCGAAACCAAGATACCGCTGCTAGAGACCTTCCTCTTCGATTTCGATGGTGATCTCTACGGCAAGCATCTGGCTATCGAGCTAATCGCCTACATCCGGCCGGAAATGAAGTTCGACTCGCTCGATGCGCTCATCGCCAGGATGCACGAGGATGCGGCCGAGGCGCGGGCGGCGCTGGACCGTGCCGAGGTCGGCTGTTAGACACCGCGTCATGCCGAAAACCGA
>DASXGS010000307.1:0-3869 GCA_036488975.1 Rhizomicrobium sp.
TGACACGCTCAGAGGCACCGCCATCCTCTGTTATGTGCTGTTCCTGCTCGGCTGGCCCACCGTCCACGTCACCACCGTCGTCGCCCTGGTGCTTGCCTATGTGCAGCGGGGGGAGGCTCGCGGCACGCCGTGGGAATCCCACTTCAGCAATCTGATCGAGACCTTCTGGGCCGCGCTGGTGCTGGCGGTTATCGCGATCCCGCTGTGCTTCGTGTTCATCGGCATCCCGCTCCTGTTCGGCGTGGCGGTGTGGGTGCTCTTCCGCACCATCAAGGGGCTGGTGCGCGCAATCGAATCGCGGCCTTACGCGTGAGCGGCACGGCACAAATCCCGGCAGCGGAGGGGAGCGATGCGCGGCTGTTCGCGCTAATTTGCTACGGCCTTTTCATGGCGGCGCTGGCGACCGGGTTCACGGGCATCGTCGGCGTGGTGCTGGCCTACATCAAGCGCGTCGACACCCGCGGCACCATTTGGGAATCCCACTTCACCGGCCTGATCCGCCTCTTCTGGACAGGCGTTGCCGTGTTCGCGCTGTGGCTTACGCTGGTCATCGGCGGCGTGATCGGCGTCGCCAGCGGCATCGACCACGACACGATCCAGCCCCTCGCAGCACTTCTGCCGGCGGCATGGCTGCTCTCGCTGGTGTACCTCGTGTGGTACGTATATCGCACAGCGCACGGCCTGCTCCGCGCGATCGACGGCCAGCCTTACAGCTAAACCTTGGCTTATTCACGCTCTCCAGAAAGACGCTTCCGCGTGGGATAAACCTGGCAAATAGGCAGCATAACCAGTTGGCACGTCATTGATGTGTTGGGCAAAGCTGTTGGCCGGGCGCGGGTGGATCCGTCAGCTGCTTGAGCGTCCATCGCTCCTTAACTGCTATCGGGACTCCAAGTCTGGTCGGAGAGGTGAATGCCAACCGTGATGCATCGGAAACTGCCGCCTCGTCGACATCGGTCGCCCCGCTCGACTTGAGTACAACGACGTCGCTGACGCTCCCGTCAGGCTGAATGACAAACTCCAGGGTCGGCGGATTCGGAATACATGATCGAGGTCTGGCGGCCGTCTGAGCAGTATTCTTGAATGTGTCCTTAGAAAAATTCTTTAGCTGTCCCATCATGACTTCAGGGGGAGCGCCGTCGGGCCAGTACGGCACTTGCTCAGCTGGCACTGCGGCGCCAGCATTGCATTGACCCATCATACCGAGACCAAAAAGCAGACCCAAAATCGGTGCCATTGTCCTCATAATCTATCCGCCGATTCTTAGCGGGTCCCAAAGGAGGAGATATGTTAGGCCTTCGCTGATGGGCGCGCCTTCACCCGATCGAACCAGGCTTTTACGTTCTTGTTGTCCTCGCGAACCGGCTGGCCGACCTGGCCGCCGAAATCGAGGAAGCAATAGAGAAGCACATCGGCCAGGGTGAAGCGCTTGCCGCAGATGAATTCTTTGCCATCCATTTGCCCGTCCAGCCACGTGATGCGGTCTTGCGCGATGCGCTTCAGCCCATCGGCAGCTTCGGGTACCGTCACCACGCGGTCCTTGAACAGGGGCAGACCCTGCGAAAACCTAAAGCCGTTCGCCATCGGCTCGCAGATGTTGAGGTCCACCCGCCGTGTCCATTTGCGCGTCTCGGCCTTTTCTTCTGGCGTGGAGCCGATCAGCGGCGGGTTGGGGTGCTTGTCCTCCAGGTATTCGCAAATGGCAGTGATCTCGGTCACGCAATGGCCGCTGTCCAGCTCCAGCGCGGGCAGCTGGCCATGGGCATTCTTCGACAGATAGGGCTCCCGGCGGTTCTCGCCCTTCATCAAATCCACCTGCACCATGGGAATTTCGATGCCCTTCTCCGCCATGAACATGCGGACCACGTGCGGGTTGGGACCGATCGAATTGTAGAGTTTCATGGAAAATTTCCTTTCCGGGCGCAATTTTTGGTAGCGAACGGTAGGCAAGGGTTGTTGATCCGTCAAACGGAGGTCACGATTTAAGGTGTAGTAATGGGTGCAGCGGTCGTCGGGGCGCGGAACAGCGTCGTGCACAGAGTCTTCTGGATGACATTCGGTTGGGTGCTGGTCGTGATCGGACTGGTGCTGCTGCCCGCTCCCATTCCGGTGCCGCTCATCGGCATCATGCCGCTGCTCATCGGGCTTGCGATTCTCACCACCCACTCCAAGCCGGTGCGGCGGCGGCTGCAATTTGCGCGGCACAAATTCGACTGGCTGTCACGCGCCTTCGACCGTTTTGCCCATCGCGGGCCGGAAATGGTGAAGAACATGATCCACCGCACGCGACCGATCGCGCTTCACCGGCACGCGCGCCGGCAGGAATGGCGCGACCAGAAAAAATAGCGGCTTCCGCAAACGTTCTCAGCTCTGCCGCGTGAGTCCCAGTCTGCCAGCGACCAAACGATCGACTGTGCGCTTTGGCAGCGTGTTGACCATGATGTTCTGCATCACATCCGGTGTAACCGTGTAGCGCACCTTGGGCTTCTTCGCAGTGAGTGCGCGGTACACCGCCTCACCGATTTTCTCCGGGGGAAAGCCTTTGCGGCCAAGCTCCAGCATGTAGCTTTTCACCCGATCCAGCGCTCCTGCATACACCGTGTTGGCGTAGCGCGAGGTGTCGATTTGCTCGGCCTTGTCCCAGATGGGTGTGGCGACCGCGCCGGGCGCCACCACGATCACATCGATGCCGAAGATCATCAGCTCGCGCCGCAGCGATTCCGACAATCCCTCCAGCGCGAATTTCGACGCGTTGTATGGCCCGGTGAAGGGGTTCGCATTGCGACCGCCGATACTTGTGATCATCACAATCCGTCCCGGCTCGCCGACACGTGAACGATCGGCGCCGAGCAACGGCGTGAACGCTTGCGTGACGATCAGCTGACCGGTGACGTTCACCTCCAGCTGCTGGCGCAATTCCTCGATGTCCAGATAAAGCAGCGGCCCTGCAACTGCGATCCCCGCATTGTTCACCAGGCCTGCCAATGTCGCATTGCCGAGCCCGGCCGCAGTCTGCTCGGCTGCGCGGTTCACTGCGGCCGCATCGGTGATATCGAACAGCAGTGGCGTGAAGCGCTCGCCAAATTCGGATGTCAGGCGATCCGCATCCGCCTGCTTGCGCACGCTGCCGAACACATGAAAGCCGCGCCCCACGAGCACCTTCGTGCAACCCCCGCCGATCCCGGTCGAGGCGCCCGTCACCACCACGCTTTTCATTTTTATCCCCTTCGCATAAGCCAGCCGCGACTATAGCGCGAAAGCCGGCCATGACTGTGGATGAAAACACCATCGCCTTCGCGCAGAAGCTGGCCGATGCGTCCGGCGCGGTTATCCGCCCCTATTTCCGCCGCCGCATCGATGTGAGCGACAAGGGCATGATGGTGGCCGGGCAACCGGTGTTCGATCCGGTGACGGCCGCGGACCGCGAAGCCGAGCAGGCCATGCGTGCGCTCATCGATCGCGAGCGGCCCGAAGACGGAATTTTGGGGGAGGAGTTCGGCGAGAAGCAGGGCACCAGCGGCCGGCGCTGGGTGCTCGATCCGGTGGACGGCACGCGCGCCTTCATCACCGGCCGCCACGAGTGGGGCTCGCTGATCGCGCTGGAGGAGAATGGCTTGCCGGTGCTCGGCATCATCGATCAACCGGTGTTGCGCGAGCGCTTTCTCGGAGTGACCGGGCAAGCACACATGCTCACCGAAGGCGAGGATTTGCGCCTGCAGGTGCGGCCTTGCGCGGATTTGTCGGACGCGGTGCTCTGCGCCACCAGTCCCAATGCCTATTTTTCGCCGAAAGAGCGCGACGCATTTACGCGGATCGAACGTGCCGTGCGCATGACGCGTTTCGGCGGTGACTGCTACCTGTTCGCCGCG
>DASXGS010000309.1:0-5849 GCA_036488975.1 Rhizomicrobium sp.
GGGCTGTTGCGCGATCTGGGGAGCCTGCTGGTGGAGATTCACGGGCAGGCAGACGATCGCGGGCTGTTCGACACGGCCACGCACCGGCGCCTGCTCGATGCGTTCGGCGGCCAGGAGGCTCTGGCGCGTGAAACGGCGAACCGTTTCGACGCATACGAGCGCAGTCGCCAGCACGCCGAGGAGTTGCGGCGCGCGTCGCAAACCGCCGCGGCCGATCTCGACTATCTGCGCCACACGGTGGAGGAGCTGGAGGCGCTGGCGCCGGAAGCGGGCGAAGAGGAATCGCTCGCCGCTGAGCGGGCGTTGCTGATGAATGCGGGGCGGATTGCCGAAGAGCTGAGCGCTGCGGTCGATTCGATCGGCGGCGAACGGGGCGCGGAATCGGCGATCGCCGCGGCGTTGAAGCGACTCTCGCGGATGAACGATGAGGCGCGCCAGGCGTCGGCCGCCGCGACCGCCGGTTTGGAACAGGCCTTTGCGCTTGCCGAAGAGGCGCGCCGGGAAATGCAGGCGCTGCTGTCGCGTCTAGACGTCGATTCAGGTGAACTCGAGAAAAAGGAAGAGCGGCTGTTTGCCCTACGCGCCGCGGCCCGCAAGCATGCGGTCAGCGCGGACGAGTTACCTCGCGTTCTCGCGGATGCACGGGGGAGGCTCGAAGCCGCAACCGATTCGGGAGCCGTGCTGAAGACGGCGCAGGATGCCGCCGAAGCGGCGCGCATCGGTTTTCTTGATTCCGCGCGCCAACTGTCCGCAGCGCGAGAGCAGGCGGCACGTGCGCTGGAGGATGCCGTCGCCGAGGAATTGGCGCCGCTCAGGCTGGGCAACGCGAAGTTCCGCGTGTCGCTGGAATCACTTGGTGAAGAGCATGCAGGCGCAAATGGGCTGGAGCGGGTTGCCTTTGAAGTCGCAACCGTTGAAGGCGCCTCGTTCGGCCCGCTGGCGAAAATCGCCTCTGGCGGCGAGCTCGCGCGCTTTTCGCTGGCGCTCAAGGTGGCGCTCTCCGAGGCAAGCCCGCCGGCGGCGCTGGTGTTCGATGAAGTAGATCGCGGCGTCGGGGGCGCCGTGGCCGACGCTGTGGGCGAGCGGCTCCAGCGGTTGGCGAAATCCACCCAGGTTCTGCTGGTTACCCATGCGCCGCAGGTGGCCGCACGCGCCTCGCGCCATTTCCGAATTGTGCGCCGACGCGACCGCACACAGGTGGAGCTGCTCTCCGCCGAAGAGCGCGTCGAAGAAATTGCCCGCATGCTGTCGGGCGCCGCCGTGACGGAGGAAGCCCGCGCGGCCGCCCGCCGCCTGCTCGTCGAAGCGCACACGGCTCCCCGGAAGCTGCGCAAGCGCGCATGACTGCCTCTGCCAGAAAGCCGGTCGAGAAACTCACCCGCGGCGAAGCCGCCCGTGAGCTCGAGTGGCTGGCGAACGAAATCGCTGCGCACGATCGCCGCTATTACCTGGACGATGCGCCTTCCATTTCCGACGCGGACTACGACGCGTTGCGCAAGCGGAACGCCGCCGTCGAGGGGCGTTTCCCCGATCTCCTGCGCACGGATAGCCCGAGCCAGCGGGTGGGTGCAAAACCGAGCGAGAAATTTGCCAAGGTCGTGCACAGCGTGCCGATGCTGTCGCTGGACAATGCGTTCACTGACGAGGACGTGGTCGATTTCGTTGCGCGGGTGCGCCGTTTTCTGGGGTTGAAGGAGGGCGCCGAGCTGGTCTTTACCGCCGAGCCGAAGATCGATGGACTCTCCGCTTCACTGCGCTACGAGCACGGCCTGTTCGTACAGGGCGCCACGCGCGGCGACGGCGCGGAAGGTGAGGACATCACCGCCAATCTGCGCACGATCCGCGATGTTCCGCTGCGGTTGCATGGACGCGCGCCCGAGGTGATGGAAGTGCGCGGCGAAGTGTACATGACGCATGCCAACTTCGCGGCGCTGAACAAACGCCAGGAGAAGGAAGGCAAACCGCTTTACGCCAATCCGCGCAATTCGGCTGCCGGCTCCGTGCGTCAGCTCGATCCGGCGATCACGGCCTCGCGCGCACTCAACTTCTTCGCGTATTCCTGGGGCGAGGTCAGCAAGCTGCCGGCCGACACCCAATCAGGCATGCTGGACGCGTTTAAAGCGTGGGGCTTCAAGGTCAATCCACTGACTCGCCGATGCCCCACGACCGAAGAGGTGCTGAAGTTCTATCGCGATGTGGAGGGCCTGCGCGCGAGCCTGGGCTACGACATCGATGGCGTGGTGTACAAAGTCGACGACCTGAAACTGCAGGAACGGCTCGGTTTTGTGTCCCGCTCGCCGCGTTGGGCAATCGCGCACAAATTCGCCGCTGAACAGGCGCAAACCGTTCTGGAGGACATCGACATCCAGGTCGGTCGCACCGGCACGCTGACGCCGGTCGCTAAGCTGAAGCCGGTCACTGTCGGTGGCGTGGTTGTCCAGAACGCCACCTTGCACAACGAAGACGAAATCGCGCGCAAGGACGTGCGCATCGGCGACACGGTCGTGGTGCAGCGTGCGGGCGATGTGATTCCGCAGATTGTGCGCGTACTGCTGGAGCAGCGGCCGAAGGGCGCAAAGGCGTACAAATTTCCGGACAAATGCCCGGCCTGCGGCAGCCACGCCGTGCGAGAAGTGGATGGAAAAACTGGCAAGGCAGAGGCAGCCCGGCGTTGCACGGGCGGGCTGATCTGTCCAGCGCAAGCGGTGGAGCGGCTCAAGCATTTTGTCTCGCGCAATGCCTTCGATATCGAGGGTTTGGGCGAGAAACACATTATTAGCTTCCACGAAGATGGCCTGATCAAGGAGCCAGCCGACGTTTTCCTGCTCGAAGGGCGCTATGGCAGCGGCGAAAAGGCGATTATGGCGCGCGAAGGCTGGGGCGAGCAGAGCGCACGCAATTTATTCGAGGCAATCGACCGCCGGCGCGAAATCCCGCTCGACCGTTTTATCAACGCGCTCGGCATCCGCCATGTGGGCGAAACCACAGCGAAGCTTCTCGCCCGCACCTATCACACGGTCGAGGCGTTCATCGCGGCGATGGAACGCAGCGATGCCGTCAACGAACTCGATTCGATCGAAGGTATCGGCGAGACGGTAGCACAGGCGATCAAGGCGTTCTTCGACGAACCGCACAACCGCAAGGCTGTCGATCACCTGCTGAAGCAAGTCACCGTGCTTGCCGTTACGCCACACCGCGCCGCGAACTCGCCGGTCGCCGGCAAGACGGTGGTGTTCACCGGCTCGCTGGAGAAGATGACGCGCCAGGAGGCAAAGGCACGGGCGGAATCATTGGGCGCCAAAGTTTCAGGCTCCGTGTCGTCGAAAACCGATCTGGTTGTGGCGGGGCCGGGCGCCGGCTCAAAGCTTACCGAGGCGCAGAAGCACGGCGTAAAGGTGCTCGACGAAGATGGTTGGCTCAAGCTGATAAAAAACGCCTGAGCCTACATCGGCTGGTCGATGATGTGCTCGGCGCATCGCCAAACAGTATTGTTGCCTTCGGATGCGCAGCGTACGGGACGCAGCTGCGGCCACGATGGCGTGTAGGCATAGCGTAGCGAACCATCGCTCGGATTGTACCGAATATCCGGAATGCTCGGCAGCGAGGACATGTATTGCGGCGTGAGCATGCCCAGGGTCGGCGGGAACTGCCCGGTCGCGCGGTGGTAATCCTGCAGCGCGTCGATGATCCTATTCGCGTCGCGGCGATACCCCATCCCGGCCGGATCCTGATTGACCTGCCAGATGGTGCAACCGGACAGCAGCCCGAGCGCCAGCGCGCCTGCAAATGTACGCCGCATGATTTCCCCTTCAGAAGTCCTGCAATCTAGCGGGAAAGCGCCTTTGCGAGAAGCGGCAGACTTGTGTCCATTCGGTAATCCACTGCGGTGTGGTCGTCCAGGAATTCCTCATAGGTGTGCGGTACGCCCATCCGCTCAAGCGCGCGATGGAAGCGGCGCGCGCCGTATAAAAGATTGTACTGGTCGATCTCGCCGCAATCGACGTACAGGGCCTTCATCTGCTTCATGCTGGGCCCCCGGTTTTCCACCATCACGCACGGGTCCCATTGCATGAAGTTTGCCCACCGCTCGGGAATAATCTCGCAGGTGTCCATCGTCACCGGCAGGCGCAGGCCGAGATACGCGTTCGGGTCAGGATCGTAGGTGGCGCACATCGCCAGAGCCATCAGGATGTGCACGTCGCCGTCCTTAGTTTTCGGCGCGGCATAGAACGCCTCGATCCACTTCTCGATCGAATTGCCGTGCTTGGCGAGCGCCCGCAGCACACGGGGGAAATCGGGGAGGTAGCTCCACTCGAACCCCATATCGCCGGAATGCGAGGCGGCCGCCGACCAGAAATCCGGATGCAGCAGCGCGTGCGCGATGGCGCCATAACCGCCGGAACTCTTGCCGAAGCAGCCGCGCTTGCCCGGCCCCCCGCAACCGAATTTCTCTTCGACAAAAGGCACGCACTCGGTGCGCAGGAAATCGTCCCAACGGCCGACCGCGTCGCTGTTGATGTACTGGTTGCCGCCGAGTTTGGTGAAGCAATCGGGCAGGGCAACAACGCATGGCGGCATTGCGCCGGTGCCGATCAGCCGGTCAAGCCGTTCGGGAAGATTCTCGCCAAAATTCTTCCAGTTGGCATGTGCCGGCCCACCGGCGGTGAAGCCGACGAGATCGACCAGCAGTGGCAGCCCGCGCCCATCATGGCCTGCCGGTACATAGACATCGACGATGCGCTCAATCGGATCGCCCAGCATGTTGCTCTTCAGCACGCTGCTTTCGATGCGAAAGCGGTGAATCTGCCCCGGCGCTGCGGTGTGATCGCGTTTCATCTCAGATTGCTCTCGTTACATGGTCGAGCCATGCGCGCGTCTCCGCACCCACCTGCGATGAGAGGGTCTCGCGCACGCGAATATGGTACTGGTTCAGCCACACGCGCTCTTCGTCGGTCAGCAGTTTCACCTCCACCAGATTCAGGTCGATAGGCGCGAGCGTGATGGTTTCAAATTCCATCATCGGACGGTCGCCGCCGGGAACGGGCTTCGGCTCTGTCACCACGATCAGGTTCTCGATACGGATGCCGTATTCGCCCTCCTTGTAGTAACCGGGCTCGTTGGAGCAGATCATGCCGGGCTTCAGCGGCTGCAGAATTGGCCGCTTGGAAATGTTCTGCGGCCCTTCGTGCACCGACAGATACGAGCCGACCCCGTGGCCGGTGCCGTGATCGTAATCGAGCCCTGCATCCCACAGCGGCTTGCGCGCAAACGCGTCGAGCGCCGCGCCGGTGGTGCCTTCGGGGAATCTCACCATCGCCAGCGCGATGTGGCCCTTCAGCACCCGGGTGAAACGATCCTTCATCTCCGCCGTTGGTTCGCCCACGATCATCGTGCGGGTTACGTCGGTGGTACCATCGGGATACTGACCGCCGGAATCGATGAGATAGATTTCGTCGCGGTTGATTTTGCGATTGCTCGATTTGGTCACGCGATAGTGCGGCAGGGCTGCGTGCGGGGCTGCGCCGGAGATGGAATCGAAGGAAAGGTCGGTGAGCACTCCGTTCTCGCGGCGGTAGCCTTCCAGCGCTTCGGCCGCCTGAATTTCGGTCAAATGCCCGTTCGGCGCCTCGCGCGCCATCCAGGCAAGGAAGCGCGTGAGCGCCGCGCCGTCGCGAATGTGCGCTTGCCGCGCGCCTTCGATCTCCACCGCGTTCTTGCACGCCTTGGGCAACTGGCATGGATCGGATAACCGTTTGATCTTCGCGCCCGCCTTTTCCAGCCGATCGAACGCGGCGGCCGCCGTCCAGGTTGGATCGGCGATCACCGTCTTTCCGCCCAGCGAATCGAGC
>DASXGS010000356.1:0-6429 GCA_036488975.1 Rhizomicrobium sp.
ACGCCTGAGATCGGAGAAGACTTCCGCAAAGCCATCGCCTCGCTGCCGCAGATGTTCGGTGAGCTCCGCGACTGTGGACACGCCAGCGGGCAATTCGATTTTTTCTTCGCTGCGGCCGAGCTTCTGTCGCACCCATGCGAAGTACAGAAGCGTCACGCCGTTTCTCCGGCATGCCCGCGGGCAGGCGCCTTCGGAGCACGCGGCTCGCGGGTGACACGAGGTTTGAGATGGGCGATCCCCGCCCTGAAATAGGCGTAGCCGGTGCCGACTGTCAGCGCGGCAGCAAGCCACAACCCACCATAGGCAATGGTGCTGTAGGTCAGGGCCGCGCTTTCCGGCAGCCAGCGCCACGCCAGGGGATCGAGAATCATGGCGCCGATGGCGATCATCTGGATGGTTGTCTTGGCTTTGGCAATCCGCGTTACCGGTACGCTGACCGCCGCGCCGGCAAGGAATTCCCGCAACCCCGAAACCAGAATTTCGCGCGACAAGATCACCAGCGCCGGCACCAGCTTCAACAGGCTGCGCAACCCGTGGGAGGGATCGAGTGACAGCTGCTGAAAGTTGCCTTCCGAAACCAGCATCATCAGGGCGACACCGACCAGGATCTTGTCGGCGATCGGATCCAGCATGCGGCCGAATTCGGAGCCCGCGTTGAGCTTCCGTGCGGCAAGCCCGTCCAGCGCATCGCTGGCGCCCGCGATGCAGAAGATCACAAAGGCCGCAAGCCGCGCCGGTGCCCCCGGGACGGCAAATAGCACCGCAAACACCGGCACCAGCAGGATGCGGGAGATGGTGATGAGGTTTGGTAGACTGAGCATTGTTCTATTCTAACACCTCACGTCAGCCATTGGGGTGAAAGAAATCGTAAATTTTCTTAGCCAGTGCGCTGCTGACCCCATTGACGGCTTCCAGATCGACCTGACTCGCGGCAGAGACGGCCTTGGCCGAACCGAAGTGCTGAAGAAGTGCCCGCTTGCGGGAGGCGCCCACGCCCGCGATCTCGTCAAGCGGATTGGCGCCTAGGGCTTTGGAGCGACGCTTACGGTGGCTTCCGATGGCGAAGCGGTGCGCCTCGTCGCGCAGGCGCTGCAGAAAGTAAAGCACCGGACTCTTTGGATCGAGCCGGAATGGTTCGCGTGCCGGCATGTAAAAGTGCTCCCGGCCGGCGTCGCGGTCCGGACCTTTCGAGATGCCGACAACGGTGACGTCCTCCACGCCGAGATCGGCAAACACCTGGCACGCGACAGCCAGTTGCCCCGGTCCGCCATCGATCAGCACCAAGTTGGGCCACTTGGCTTTTGCTTCATCGACCTCGTTCTCTTTGATCAGGCGCGAGAACCGACGGGTCAGCACCTCCCGCATCATGGCGTAGTCGTCGCCGGGCGCGAGTTCGGTCGATCTGATGTTGAATTTGCGGTACTCGCCCTTCTCGAAGCCGTTCGGGCCGGCGACGATCATGGCGCCCAGCGCCTGCGCACCCTGGATGTGTGAATTGTCGTACACCTCGATGCGGCGCGGCGGCGCTTCCAGTCCGAACAGCTCTGCCACGCCTTCCAGCAATTCGCGCTGCGCGGAATTTTCCGCCATGCGGCGGGCAAGCTGCTCGCGCGCGTTCTGCAACGCCATCTCCATGATGTCGCGCTTCTCGCCACGCTGCGGGACGGCAATTTCGATCTTGTAGTCCTGCCGCAGCGACAACGCTTGTGCCAGCAGCGGGCAATTGGGAATATCGTGCGACAGCAGAATGAGTTTGGGTGCCTCGCGCTCGTCGTAGAACTGGCCAACGAACGATTCGAGCACCTCTTCGATCGAAAGTTCGCGGTCGTGGCGTGGGAAATAGGGCCGGTTGCCCCAGTTCTGCCCCGCGCGGAAGAAGAAGACCTGGATGCAAGTCTGCCCGCCTTCGCTGAATGCGGCGAACATATCGGCTTCCGCAAAGGTGGTGGGATTGATGCCCTGATGCAGCTGAATGTGGCTCATCGCGCGGATGCGGTCGCGGTAACGCGCGGCTCGCTCGAAATCCAGGGTTTCGGCCGCTTCGTTCATATCGCGCGCGAGCTGCCCCTGCACCACGCGGCTCTTGCCCGTGAGAAACAGCTCGGCCTCGCGCACCAGCTCGGCATAGGAGACCTTGTCGATGCGCTCCGTGCACGGCGCGCTGCAGCGTTTGATCTGATGCAACAGACACGGCCGCGTACGGGATTCAAACACCGAATCCGAGCATGAGCGTAGCAGGAACGCTCGCTGCAAGGTGTTGAGCGTGCGGTTAACGGCGCCGGCGCTGGCGAAGGGCCCGAAATAGATGCCCTTCGCGCTCTTGGCGCCGCGGTGTTTCAGCAGCTGCGCGAATTCGTGATCCTGCCGCAGCAAGATGTTGGGAAACGATTTGTCGTCGCGATACGAAACGTTATAGCGCGGCTTGAGCCGCTTGATCAGGTTCGATTCAAGCAGCAGCGCTTCGACTTCGGAGGCTGTGGTGACGAACAGCATGTCCGCCGTGTCGGCGATCATGCGCGCGATGCGCTCGGTATGGCCGCCTGTCTTGGCATAGGCGGCGACGCGCTTCCTCAGGCTCTTCGCCTTCCCGACGTAGAGCACATCGCCCTTGGCATCGAGCATGCGATAGACGCCCGGCGCGTCCGGCAGCGTCTTCACATAGGCCGCAATCCGCGCCGGCCCCTTTAGCACCTCCGCTGTCGTGACGTTGTCCATGCCTCTGGATATAATGGCTGCGTTTTCCGGCGGCAAAGCGGCAAGGCGCGCCGGGAGAGGCGAGGGGCCAATGATTTTCCGCCAACTGTTCGATCCGGCATCGTCCACCTACACCTATTTGCTCGCGGATAGCGGCGAGGCGGTGCTCCTCGATCCGGTGTTCGAGCAGGCGAGGCGCGATGCGGCGTTGATTTGCGAATTGCATCTGCGGCTGCTCTGGACGCTGGAGACGCACGTCCATGCCGATCACGTCACCGGGGCGTGGCTCCTGAAGCAGCGCCTGGGCAGCGGCACGGCAGTTGGCGCAGACACCGGCGCCGCATGCGCCGACCGGCTGCTTGCATCCGGCGATCGGATTGCGTTTGGCGGGCGGTTTCTCGAAGCACGCGCCACGCCTGGCCACACGCGCGGATGCATCACCTATGTGCTTGACGACCGGACAATTGCGTTCACCGGCGATTGCCTGCTCATCCGCGGCTGCGGCCGCACGGATTTTCAGGAGGGCAGCTCGGCGACGCTCTATCGCTCCGTACACGAACAGATCTTCAGCCTGCCGGATGCCTGCCTGCTCTATCCCGGCCACGATTATCGTGGCTTGAGCGTCAGCAGCGTGGGCGAAGAGAAGCGGTACAATCCGCGGCTGGGTGGCGAGCTGAGCGAAAGCGATTTTGCCGGCTATATGGATAACCTGAGACTCGCTCACCCCAAGAAGATCGATGTGGCGGTGCCGGCGAACCTGCAATGCGGCCGGCCGGTGGACGCAGATGCCGCGACGGCCAGCCATGATCCGGACTGGGCGCCGCTGTCTTTTTCGTTCGCGGGTGTGTGGGAAATCGATCCGCATTGGGCGGAAGAGAATGCCGGCGCCGTCACTGTGCTCGATGTGCGCGAGCCCGCGGAATATACCGGTGCGCTCGGCCACATTCCGGGAGCGATTTCGATCCCTCTCGGCCAGCTTGCGGCGCGCGCCGGTGAGTTGGGCAAGGACAAGCCGGTCGTCGCGGTGTGCCGCGCCGGCGGCCGCTCGGCGCAGGCGACGAACATTTTGCGCGAGGCGGGGTTCGAGCGGGTGGCCAATCTGCCCGGCGGCATGCTGCGCTGGCGGGCAGATCATCGTGCGGTGGTCGGCGGCAGCAGCTGAGGCTGATTGGCTGGACCGGTCCTGGTCTTTGGCCTATTCTCGGGACTGACAAAATGTCAGATGAGGCGCGCATGAGCCAGAACCCGCTGCCGTCGATGTTCGATCTCACGCCGCTCAATCCAGCGTTCAACGAGAACCCGCATGCGCTGCTGGACCGCCTCCGCGGCGAATGTCCTGTGCATCGCGACACGGTGGCGGGCGCCTTCATCCTCACTCGATATGCCGATGTGCGCGGCGTGCTCTCCGACACATCCATGTGGCGCGGGCCGGAGCGTGCGGAGGAAGAAGCGGTAATCGCCCGCGCGCTGGTCGACCAAAAGGTCGAAGGGCTGACCATTCCGGAAGACGAAGCGCGCTCCGGCATCCTGCTGATGGACGAGCCTGACCACATGCGAATCCGGGAGCCGTTCGCCAAGGCGCTTTATAGGCGTGTGGCAAAATCGAAGCCGCTGGTGCAGCAGGTGGTGGACGAATGGCTGGAGCGGATCGGCAACGCGAAATCTTTCGATGCGATGGACAAGTTCGCGCTGCGCGTGCCCATTGATGTGATCGCGCGCATCCTGGGCGTCGACGACCAAAGGCTGGCCGAGTTTCGCGACTGGAGCGAGGGCGCGATCCTAGGCCTCAATCCCTTCCGCAATGAGGAGGAGACGAAATTTTTCGTCCGCTCCTACAATGCGATGTCCGCCTATATGCGCGAGCTGATGCACGAACGTGCCGCCGCACCCCGCGACGACCTGGTGAGCGACATGATGAAGCTCAAGGCGGGTGGTGCATCGCTGTCGGAAGGGGAGATCTCGAACAACCTGCAGGGACTCTTGATCGGCGGCAATCTCACCACCACCGATCTGATCGGCAACGCGATCTGGCTTCTGCTCACGCATCGGGAGGAGTTGGCAAAGCTCAAGGCCGATCCGTCGTTCATCAATTCGTGCGTCGAGGAGGTGCTGCGTTACGAGGCGCCGGTGGACATCACAGGCCGCATTGCACCGCGCGACATGGATGTGAGTGGCTGTCCGGTGAAGCCGCGCCAGCAGATGTTCATGTCCTTGCGTGGCGCCAACCGCGATCCGGCGGCGTTTCCGGAGCCCCACACATTCAACATCGCGCGCAAGGATGCGCCGCATGTGGCGTTTGGTGGTGGGTTGCACCTCTGCATCGGCGCCCCGCTCGCCCGGCTGGAGGCGCAGGTCGCGCTGCTCTCGTTCTTCGCGCGCTTCCCGGATGTGCGCCTCGCGGAACCGGATGCCAAGCCACAATGGCGCGCCATGCCCTTCTTCCGCGGCTTGAAGGAGTTGCTCGTCACCGCCTGAGGGCAGCAGGCGCGCAACGGAGCGTCAGATGGCCTGTAAGCCGGGTTCTGTTCCCGCGTGAGCGGGAGATGGCCATTCCTCTGGGACGCGCATTGCTGCGCACCTCATGCGACCCACCCGGACGGCGATCCGGAAACAGATTAAGTGCCGTCCCTATTCGGTCTTGCTCCCGGTGGGGTTTGCCGTGCCGCCGCTGTTGCCAGTGGCGCGGTGCGCTCTTACCGCACCATTTCAACCTTGCCGCTGCTTGCGCAGGTAGGCGGTGTGATTTCTGTGGCACTATCCCTCAGGTCGCCCTGG
This sequence comes from Rhizomicrobium sp., assembly GCA_036488975.1. GTDB lineage: Bacteria > Pseudomonadota > Alphaproteobacteria > Micropepsales > Micropepsaceae > Rhizomicrobium. The sequence goes on from DASXGS010000356.1 coordinate 5,470, forward strand.
GCGGACGTTATCCGTCACCGTGTTTCCGTGGAGCCCGGACTTTCCTCCAGCCGCTTTCGCGGCCGGCGGCCATCCGGCCATCTGACGCGTCTGGACCATAGGCCCGCGGCGCGCCTGTTTCAAATCGGCGACATTTTCAGCGCTTTCGAGAAACAAGGTTTACGATCCGCTAACCGGTTCTGCTGTTCCCCGGCGCGTGTCCGGAACAGAACGCGCCATTCGGCACTCCCACTCCCGGTAATGAGCCGAAGGAGTCGGGATATGGGCCGGGACAAACTGGATTACAAAACGCTGATCCGCGCGCTGGACGGAAGACCACTAAAATCGGCCGGTCTGCCGCCGCCGGACCTCAAGCGGTGGGTTCCGAAACGCAAGGCAGAAGTGGTGGCCGCGGTGCGCGGCGGGGTGATCAGCCTCGAGGCCGCGTGCCAGCGCTATGCCCTGACAGTCGAGGAATTCCTCTCCTGGGAAAACGCACTGACGCAATACGGTCTCGAAGGCCTGCGCGTGGGCGATATCCAGCACCACCGGCACGTGAACTGATTGTCGTCAGGCGAGCGCCTGCTCCACAGCGGCAAGTGCATGCAGTGTGGCGGTGTCGTAAAGCGGCACCGCGCTATTCTCTGCGCGCAGCAGTAGCGGAATTTCGGTGCAGCCGAGGATGATGCCCTCCGCGCCACGCGATACCAGATCGGCGACAATGACGCTGTATCGACTGCGTGAAGCCTGACGCAGCTCGCCCCGTACCAGTTCATCGAGGATGATCCGGTCTACCTCGACCGCATCCGCCTTGTTGGGCAAGATCGTCTCAATACCGTAGCGCGCGGCGAGCGTCCCTTTGATGATGCGGTCGTCTTCCATAGTGAAGCAGGAGCCGAGAAGGCCCACCTTATGGAGTCCGTCTGCCTTGATGGCCTCGCCGAGCGGATCGGCGATGTGTAGCAGCGGAATGCCGGCGGC
>DASXGS010000427.1:0-17760 GCA_036488975.1 Rhizomicrobium sp.
ATCGCACGACCACGAACGAAGATTTCAACGTTCACGCCGACATCTCAGGTGAATTCGGCGACACGCTGCCCCAAAATATCCTCGACCGAAATCTGGTGCCGTATTTTGACCGCACCTGGAGCGAGGAAGCGCGGGTCACTTCGCCGGCAGACGACCCGGTCAACTTCGTCGCGGGCGTCTACTGGTCCAAGACGTATACGCATGACGAAATCGATCAGTCTGGACAACTCGGCGTGCCGCTGGGCCCGCTCGAGTTTCGCCGGCTCATCAACATGCATATCAACCAGGAAAACTACGCGGGATTCGGTCAGGTGAACTGGCGCATCACGCCCGATCTGCAGGTTTTCGCCGGCGGCCGTATCACGCATGATAACATCAGCGACTACAGCTTCAATTCGTTCCCGGACGCATTCCCTTCCGGCCCCTTCATCTATACGGGGGACACCGGGTTCTTCTCCGTTGTTCCGGTCAACTCGTGCACACTGCATGGCGGCGTTCCATATGACGCGATCCAGATTCCCTGTCCGGCGGGGACCAGCACGATAACCCCAGGCGTGCTGCGGAAGACAGGTCTGAGCGGAAAGGTGGGCGTGCAGTACCAGGTGACGCCGGACACCATGATCTTCGGAACGGTGGCACGCGGGTACAAGGGACCGTTCATGAACGAGTCCGTCTCATACACCGCGAGCCTGGCGCGTCAGCCACTCGCGGTTGGATCAGAATATCCAACCGACTTTGAACTCGGGGTGAAAACAACATTGTTCGACCGCCTGCAGGTCGATGCCAGTCTGTTCACCGACAAAATCGAGGGCTTCCAAACCACCATCTATGTTCCGCCGGTGCCGCCCCTGACGGTCGCCAACTTCATTCAGGGCAATGCACCGCATGCGATTTCCCGCGGCGTGGAGGTCAGCTTCTTTGGAGCGGTGACCGACAATCTGAGTCTCAATGGCGGCTTCATCTACAACGATGCGCATTTCAATCACGGCTTTCTGGTGAACTGCGCGACCGGGCCGTGTCCAGCGATCGATCAGCTACCCTTCGCGCCGCGCTGGAAAGCGACGATTGCGGGCGAGTATCACCAAAGGTTAGGCGAGGACCTCGATGGGTTCTTGCAATCGGATCTCGCCTATTCCGGCAAATACTTCTACGGCTCGGCGCCCGGCTCGTTTGCATCCCCGGATCGTTATCTGCTGGGTGCGCGTGCCGGTGTTCGCAGCGACGATGGCCACTGGAGCGTGGCGGTGTTCTGCCGCAACTGTCTCGATAAACGCTACCCGATCGACAATGTGCCAGACGGATTCGCCTTCCAAGACGGCGCCTTTGCGCCAGTACCTCCTGCGACTGCGGTCGGACCCGGCGCACCGAGCTACCAGTTCCTGTCGATTGATTCCTACCGGGTGCTCGGACTGACCCTGGACGTGCAGTACTGAAGGGGCTGCGGATATCGAACCAAGCATGCTGGGAGGCCGCATCCACCAATGATGACCGACTGGTATGTTTCGAGATCGGGTCGGCGTTTGTGGTTGCTCCGCGGAGGTTCGTCAGTTCCCGCACCCGGCCCATGAGCGGGCTTGTTGCCGGTCTTGCCCCGCTCATCATCCTGTTGGTCGCTCTCATGACGTGCGGGACTGCTGCAAGAGCGATTGAAGGCAAGCCGATTGTCGTCGATTTACCTGCGGGCGTCCTTCAAGGACGCTCGCGGAACGGAATCGACGCCTTTGTCGGCATTCCATACGCTCACCCGGCGATCGGTTCACTTCGTTGGCGGGCACCGCAAGCCTTGCCACGTTGGAGCGGTGTTCGGCCTGCCACGGTTTTCGGCAACGACTGCCCGCAGGTGCGGCTTCCCGGAGATGTAACTCCTTCAGATCAGCCGATGAGCGAAGATTGCCTGACGCTCAATCTATGGCGTCCTGCCGGCGCAAAATCATTACCGGTGATGGTGTGGATACACGGCGGCGGTTTCGTCATGGGCTCGAGCACGTCGTCCGCCCTCGATGGCGCAAGTCTTGCGCGCCGTGGCGTCCTTCTGGTCAGCTTTAACTACCGACTGGGGCGTTTCGGGTTTTTCGCCCATCCCGCGTTGACTGCGGAGGCAAACGGCGCGCCGCCGGCAAACTATGCCTTCCTCGACATGATTGCCGCCCTCAAATGGGTGCAGAGAAACATCGCCGCGTTCGGCGGCGATCCGCATCATGTGACGATCTTCGGCGAGTCCGCCGGTGGCGCCGCCGTGAATTTCCTGCTCGCTTCGCCGCAAACGCGTGGCCTGTTCGCGCAGGCCATCGTCGAATCGGGCGCCAACCGCGAGCCTTATGCCCGCCTTTCGCAGGATCGTCCGGGGCGCATCTCCGCCGAAAAGGCAGGTATCGCCTTCGCAAAAAAAGCAGGCCTGCCGGACAAGGTGGACGCTGCGGCGCTGCGGGCGCTGCCTTCGGATGCAGTGCAGGGCAATCTCAGTCTGTTCGACATGCAGGCGGACCGGTTTACCGGCCCGGTGATCGATGGGCGCATTGTGCTCGCCGATCCGATCGACAGCTTCGCAACGGACGCGGTGCCTGCGGTGCCGTACATCATCGGGTCGAATGGCGCCGAACTCAGCCAGGAAGTTTTTGCACCGGCCATGATCGATTTCATCGAGAAGCAATTGCCGCCGGCAGCACTGGCGGATCTGAAGAAGGCGTACGGCGATCCGCCGGCGCCGAAGTTAATCGACGATTATTTCTTCGGAGAGGCTGCACGCGGCTATGCGCGCATCATGGCGGCGCGTGGCACGCCCACATGGCTCTACCGTTTCGATTATGTGGCGGAGCATGACCGGGCGACGCATAAGAGTGCCAACCACGCATCCGAGATTCCCTTTGTCTTCGGCAATCTGCCACCGCAAGCAACGGCTGCGGATCGTGCCGTAGCGCAGGCGATGGGGGACTACTGGACGAATTTCGCAAAGAGCGGAAATCCGAACAGCGCCAGCCTGCCGGCATGGCCGATGGCTGGTGCTGGCGATCCCATGCTGATTGTTCGTAACACGGGAGCCGAAGCCGCTCACGACGACGATGTGCGGCTCAATGCCATATTACAGGCCCAGCAAAGCCGGCCGCGCTAGGACCGAGAAGGAAGCTGCCGATGACACAGCGCCCACACCGCCTGACCATAGCTGGCAAGATCGGTTTCACTATCGGCGACTATGCCAGCAATCTTTATTGGCAGAGCGTCTCGATCTTCCTTCTGTTCTTCTACACGGACGCGGTTGGGCTCTCGGCAGCGACCGCCGGGCTGATCTACATGATCGCCTCCATCGTGGACGCGCTGGCCGATCCCGTCATGGGCAGCATTGCCGATCGCACGCGCACGCGCCACGGTCGCTACCGGCCCTACATCATCTTCGGCTGCGTGCCGCTCGGTTTGTGCTTCATCCTGCTTTATTACCGCCCTCCCATTGCAGGCATGTGGCTCGCCATCTGGATGATGGTGACCCACATCATTTTTCGGCTCGCTTATACCGGTGTGACGATCCCCTACACATCGCTGAACGCGCGCCTCACCGACAATTCCGACGAGCGTTCCACCATCGCAGGCTTCCGCATGATCTTCGGCGTGCTGGCGGCGCTGACAGTTTCTTATGTCACGTATCCGATCGTTGCGGCGGTGGGCGGCCACGACACAGCGCGCGGATACACCTGGGCTGCTGTCGTGTTCGCGGGAATTGCAACGGCGCTATATCCGCTGGTTTATTTCGTGACCCGAGAGCCGCCTGAACCCGATGCCTCAGAAGGCAAGCTTGACCTTCGCGGATACTGGCGCGCGCTCGCACCCAATCGCGCCTTTTGGGTCCTGATGATCGCGACCTGCGCGGCGTTTGTCTGTTCCGTCGCTCTTGGAAAGTCGGTTCTCTACTACTTCAAGTATTACCTAAAAGACGAGGCAGCGACGCGCTATGCGCTGGTGGCCATGGCGGCGATCGGTCTCGTGGTCATTCCGATGTGGGTCTATATCACCAAGCTCATCGGCAAGCGCAACGTGTGGTTCGTGGCGGCGGCCTGGGGGCTGGCAATGCTGGCGCTGTTTGCCGCCATCGATATCCGTTCGGCGTGGACGATGACGATTTGGCTCATAGCCGCGATCTCCGGTTCGCTCGGGCTCAGCTTCACCTTCTGGTCGATGCTGCCCGACACGGTGGAATACGGGGAGTGGGCGACGGGCCATCGCACCGAATCATTCATTTTCGGATTGGGTCAGTTCTTCCTGAAGGTGGCACTGGGCGTGGGCGCGGGCTTGTTCGGCTGGCTGCTCGATCACGTCGGATACGTCGCCAACGTCCCACAGTCGCCCGCGACCCTGGTGGGCATCAAGTGGATCATGGTCGGGTTGCCGGCCGCGGGACTGGTGGTCGCCGGCATCACCATGCTGCTTTATCCGATGCGAAAGGGCAGCCACGACGCCATCGTTGACCAATTGGCGGCCCGGCGAGCGGCCGAGCCGGGTCCGCTGCTGCCGGAGCCCATCCCGTAGCAAAATAGAAAATAGATTGAATAGGGTATTCACAGCATGTATTAGATACAAAACATGCAAGCGCGGGAAGTGGTCATGAATTCGCTTGAGCGCCGAAAAACTTGGAATGAGAACGGCTTCTTTGTTCTTCGGGGCCTGATCTCCCCGACTGAGGCCGCAAGGGTCGAGGACGAAATTGTCTCGCAGATCCGCGCCCATCCGCCGGAACTACATCCCGGTGAAGCGCTCTACCAGGCCGGTCCCAACTACGCGATTTTCCCTGAAAAAGAGCCGAGCCCAAGCGCGGTCAATCCTGAGGACCGCATCGCAAAAGTCTTCAACTGTCACGCGGAAGGATTGGCGGGCGAAATCGCCAGGCGCGATGCCATCGTGGACATCGTCGCCGATCTGCTCGGGCCCGAGCTCGACTGTTTTCAGAGCCAGTTCATCTTCAAGAACCCGGGCGTTATCGGCCAGCCCTGGCATCAGGATTCTTATTACTTCCGCTTTGACCGGCAGCCGCAGGTCGGCGTGTGGCTCGCACTATCGCGCGCCACGCTGGACAATGGTTGCCTCTGGGTGTTGCCGGGATCGCACAAGAAATCGATTTTCGAACACATCCCCGACCGCCGGCCCGCTGCCAACCGCGCCTACATGGAAATCGTCAGCGAAGACGATTCCAGCCGCCAGCCGGCCTTGATGGAGCCGGGCGATGTTCTCTTCTTCCACAGCTACCTGATGCACATGTCAACCGACAATGTCGCAAACGAACGGCGCGCGGCGGTCGTCTATCACTACGCGCGTGCTGGCACTCAGGCGATAACGCCCGAAGTTGCAGCGACGCTGACACATGTGAACCGGTGGATTCCGGTGCGCCGCAAGGAGGCCGCGTAATGTCCGCCGCTGCTTACAGACTTCATCCTGGAAACCGTGGTTTCGAATGGCAAGTAGGCCGTTCGACCGAACTGCGTCGCGTCACACCGGAGCAAAAGGCGCAGTTCGATCGTGATGGCTTTTTCATCCTCCGGAACGCCTTCACGCCGGCGGAAGTCGCCGCGGTCGAAGCGGCCATCGATCCGCTGGAGCGCGAGCACGAGCAGCTGCTGCGCGCGAACGGCAAGACCAACGCCATCTCGTCCGCGGACGCGATCACCTTCACCGGCCATATCGTCAAGAAGTCACCGGTGCTGCGCGCCTTTGCAGCACACCCGGCCATTTGCGATGTATGTCACGACCTCATCGGCGATGATGTGCGGCTCTATTGGGATCAGTCCGTATACAAGAAGTCGGGCAAGCCGCAAGAATTCCCTTGGCACCAAGACAATGGCTATACCTACGTCGAGCCGCAGCAATATCTGACGTTCTGGATTCCGCTGGTCGATGTCGATGTGGACAATGGCTGCCCGTGGATTGCACCGGGCCTGCACAGACTTGGCACGCTGGAGCACTGGGCCACACCTCTTGGATATAGATGTTTGGAGAACGTGCCGGATGCGGTGCCTGCGGAAGGCAAGGTCGGTGACGCGATCGTCTTCTCGTCGCTTGCGCCGCATCGCACTGGCCCGAACCTGAAACAGGGTACCGTCCGCAAAGCCTATATTCTTCAATACGCGCCTGACGGAGCCGAAGCGATCATGAAGGACGGCTCGCATGTGCCGCAGAGCGATCCCGACCGGCAGTTTCCCATCCTGCAGCGGGGAATGCGGCAATGATCGACCCCGCCGCGCTCGAGAAATATGCGGAGCAGTTCCGGCGCGACGGCTTCTTGCATGTTCCGGGCGTCCTGACGAAAGACGAACTCGCCCGCTATGGCGCGGCAGTGGACGCAGCGGTGGTGGAACGCAAACGCGACGACACGCGGCGCCTCGACGAAAAGAGCCTGTACGAGCAGTCCTTTCTTCAATGCCAGTACATCTGGGAGGACCATCCGGGTGTCCGGCCGCTGACGTTCCATCCCGCGATCGGCGAACTTGCCGCGGCGCTCACCGGAGCCGAGCGCGTGCGCCTCTGGCATGACCAGGCGCTCTACAAAGAGGCAGGCGGCCGCGAGACGGAGGCGCATCAGGATCACCCCTACTGGCCGATCCGCGAAAACGACACGCTGACGGTCTGGATACCTTTAAGCGAGGTCGACGAAACATCTGGATGCATGGGATATGTGCCTGGCTCGCACAAAGGCACGGCCGAGTTCATCGACATCTTCAACACACCCGGCGCAGGCAAGGCGCTGGAGGAGAGATTTGCGCAGACGCCTCCGGTGTTTGTGCGCTGCACACCGGGCGATGTGATCTTCCATCACGGCTATACCGTTCACATGGCCAAATCCAACCGGTCCAACGCGACGCGGCGGGTTTACACGGCGATCTATTTTCGGGATGGCTGCACGCGCGGCGGCCCGCGCCCGCATCCTTCCGTGGATCGCGATGGCATCGCACAAGGCGCTCCGATCGATGGCGGCGCGACACCGATCGTATGGCCGCTCTCCGGCGGCAAGATACCAGAACCCGAGCCGTGGCCGGACACCGGTTTCGAATGGCGCGAGCGCGCAGAGCGACTCGGTATCATTCCGAAACGGGCGGGATAAACGCGCATGTCTTTGCCGCGCGTGCGTCAGGAAGGCGCGCTGTTTCTCGATACGCTAGGCCGGCAAGTTATGCTGCGCGGTGTCAATCTCGGCGGCGATTGCAAAGTGCCGTGGCCCGACGGCGGCACCGAGAACTATAGCGACTTCTCCGATCACGAAACCGTCTCGTTCATTGGGCGTCCCTTTCCGCTCGAACAGGCCGACGATCACCTGGGCCGCATCGCGCGTTGGGGCTTCAATACGCTGCGTCTGCTGACGACGTGGGAAGCCGTCGAGCATGGGGGACGTGGCGAATACGACGAGGCCTACCTCGACTACTTTACCGAAATCTGCCGCCGCGCGAATGAGCACGGACTTTATGTGTTTGTCGATTTCCATCAGGACGTCTGGAGTCGAATGACTGGGGGCGATGGCGCTCCGGGATGGCTGTTCGGCGCCGTCGGACTCGATTTCACCAAGTTCGATGCCGCAGGTGCCGCGCACGTCATGCAGGCGCGCTACGACTACAGAAGAAACGAGCCGCGGCAGGACAGCTATCCGCAGATGAGCTGGGGCTCGAACTATCGTATATCCGCCAACGGCATCATGTGGACATTGTTCTGGGGCGGCCGTTATTTCACGCCGCAATTCCAGATCGACGGCAGGAATGTGCAGGACTTCCTGCAGGGGCATTATCTCGGCGCGATGGATCAGATCGCGCGCCGCGTGCGCGATTTGCCCAATGTTCTGGGATTCGACACGTTGAACGAGCCCGGTCTCGGCTGGATGGGCCAAGAGATGAGCTACCGCCACATTGCAGCCAGCGAAGCACATCCTGATCGCCCGCGGATCGGCCCTGCATTATCGCCGCTCGATTGTCTGGCGGTGGCGCGGGGGCTGACTGTGACAGCGCCGCTGTTGACGCGCGCGCCAAGCGGTGCGGCCGTCCCCACCGGCACGAAAACGCTGAATCCTGGCGGAATTTCGATCTGGAAATCCGGCGCCGAATGCCCTTTCGGGCGCGCGGGCGCCTATGTCGTGAACGGCGCCGAGGCGACGGCACGCGATGAAGATTTTTTCCGCGTGAGGAACGGCCGGAACCTGTCGATCACCGCGGATGGTTTTAAGCCGTTATTCGACAAGGTCGCCTCCACGATCCGCGCGCATCAGCCCGAGTGGTCCGTCTTCGCCGAGCTCGATCCTTTCGCGCGCGCGTCCCGCCGCCATTTTCCGGATGGTATGCCGGAGCGCAGCGTCAATGCCGGTCACTGGTACGACGCGGCAACGCTTTACCTGAAGCGCTTCGATCCCACAAACCACTATAACCCGATCACCGGCGAAACTGAGGGGGACTTGAAAACAATCGGCGCGCGCTACTCGCGGGATCTGGGCGGCATGGTCGAAGAGTCCAGGCGTTTTCCCGGCGGTGCACCAACCCTGATCGGCGAGTTCGGTATTCCCTTCGACCTCGATGAAGGTGCCGCCTATGAATTGTGGGCCGTGGGCCAGCGCGAGCACGTCTGGGATTCCCATATTGCCGCGCTGTCACTGATGTATGACGCGCTTGACGAGCACGGCCTTCATTCCACGCAGTGGAATTACACAGCATCCAACCGCAACGATCTGCGCATCGGTGATCGCTGGAATCAGGAAGATCTTTCGATCTTCTCTGTGGACCAGCAGGATGATGCGTCCGATCCGGACTCCGGGGGCCGGGCGATCGAAGGATTCTGCCGGCCCTTCGCCCGCCGCGTCCAGGGGCGCTTGCACTCCGTGCGCTTCGACAACACGACCAAGCAGCTGACGATTTCCTATGATGCGGACTCCGCCATCCGCGGTGCCACGGAAATCTATGTTCCCCGGCGGCGGTACCCGACGGGATTCGTCACGCGTTTCGAGGGCGTTCCTGCCGACCTGAAGATTTTCAAAAACGAACAACGCGTGGAGATCTTGGCCCTCGCATCCGGTCCGGTCACGCTTCGCATCGAGCCTGTACGGCCTGACCGTTGATGCGATTATTCCGCCGCTTCGGCAACCGGAAGCGCGCTCTTGCTCCGGCGCCGGCGGGGCGAACCTTCCTCCGCCTCCTTCAGCGCTTCTTTTATGCTCACCCGCATCGGTTGCCCGATCGCGACATAACAGTCCACCAGCTCGTGAACCCGCGGTTTGTCGCGCGCAACCACGGCCTCGGCCAGTCGGCGGTGCTCGGTATGCATGTCGCGATTCCGGTCGCTTTCCAGATCGGCGAACAGATTCACATAGCGTTCGAGTCGGCCGCCAATGTCCTGGATCAGCTGCATGATGATTGCAGAACCGCATCCCGAAAGCAGTTGCGAGTGGATTTCCCAATAGGCGCGTTGCCAGCGCTCGCGCGCTTCGGGGTCACCGTCGGGCAGCACCTTCGGGACTTTCACGGAGCGATGAAGCTGCACCACGATGCGCTCCTCCCAGGCGTCATCCCCTGTCTCCATCGCCATGTCGAGCGCCAGCCGATACAGACGCCAGTAGACCCCGAGGACGTCATCATAGTCCGCCAGCGAAACGGGGGCGGCACGGTAGCCCTTCTGGTGCTCGTGGACGACCAGCCCGCTGGAGGACAGCAGAATGATGGCCTCGCGGATCGGACTGTGACCGATGCGGTAGAATTTCACCAAATGCTCGACCTTGAGCCGTTCCATCGGCGCGAAGACGCCGCGCACGATATCGCGACGCAGCCAATAGGCCGCCGCTTTCGACGGGTTCTGTACGGAGTCGATTACCGAAACGAGATTCGGATCGGAAAACGTCGAAATCGACGGAATGGATGTCGGCACGGCCCGCAGCTACGGATATATCGAAATCAGTCTATGCCAGCAGAACTGGAAAGGCGACAAGTCCCATACCGGCCGAAGCAAGTGTCAGTTGACAGGACCTGAGCATGGAACGCAGGCCTTACGGCGCCGCGGCAATGAAGCTGAGCGCTGTCGCTTATGGCGCCATGAGCATTCGCCACGATCCCGAGCTTCGCGATGGCGTCTCGCCGTCTCTGCTGACCGCGCTGGAGAACGGTGTGAACCTGATCGACACCGCGCGCGCTTATGGCGATTCCGAAGCCATCGTGGCCTCGACCCTGAAGCAATGGCACGGTGAGCGGCCTTTCATCTCCACCAAGGTCGCGCCGCTGAATCGTGAGACCTTCCGCTTCCATCGCCCGGTAAAGGAGGCCTACACGGTCCAAAGCATTCGCCAATCGGTGGAAAAAAGCCTCGCAGCGTTGGGTGTGGAAACGCTCGACATCGTGCACCTGCATCAGTGGCATTACCTCTGGACGCACGAACCGGAATGGCTGGAGGCCCTGACGACACTCAGGGACGAAGGAAAACTCCACCATATCGCTGTCAGTGCACAGGACCACGAGCACGACGCACTGCTCGAAGTGGTCAGCCGCAAATACATCAACGGCGCGCAGATCGTGTTCAATCTCTTCGAAAGCCGGCCGATGAACAGTTTCCTGCCGCTGGCGAAGGCGCGGGGCGCAGGGGTCATCGCCCGCTGCGTTTATGACAGCGGCGGACTGTCCGATTCTTTGTCGCGCCAGGATTTCGCCCACCGGCCGTTCCTCAAATTCGCACCCTACCGTGAATATCAAACGCGCTTAGCGGCGCTGCGGGAGGCGTTCATCCCGGAACACGCAACGGACATTCCTGAACTCGCGTTGCGGTTTGTGCTTTCCGTTCCCGGCGTGACTTCGGCGACCTTGGGCATGCCGACCCGTGAGATGGTGAAAAGCGCGTGCGCCGCGGCCGAGAAGGGGGCCCTTGATGACAGTGTCGTGGAAGCGATCCGGCGCCATCATGTCTGGACGAAAAATTTCTACGAGAAGCTGGTCTGATGCAGATCGTCAGTTTCTGCTTCGACGATGGCTTCCGGGCAACGGCGGACAAAGCCCGCGCCATTTTCGGGCGGTTCGGTTGGGCACCATGCCTTTGCATTCTCGCCGCGCCGGAGAAGGCCGAGGACGCCTACATCAAGGGCACGCCGATTGCTGACTGGTCATATTGGCGCGAGGCACAGGCCGCTGGATGCGAGATCGCTCCCCACGGCTATGCGCACGAAAACCTGGCGAGGTGCTCATTTGCGGAAGCGACCGCGAGTGTTGAGCGCTGTTTCGACATCTTCATGCGAGAGCTGCCGGGCTTCTTGCCATCGGAACAGGTATTTCATACCGCTTATCTGAGCGCGCCACCGGAGATTCTCTCGTGGCTGCGCAAACGAGTGCTTGGTGTCCGAACGGGACTGCGCCGTGCTGGAGTGACATCCATCGAAGAGGCGTCGTCGACTCGCTTGCTTGATTGCGTGTCATACGGTCACGACACGACCGACCGACTGTTCTCCGAACGCATTGCCCAGTTTGTTTCCGGCGAGGACGGTATCCTCACAATCGTGCTGCATGGCCTCGACGGCGAAGGGTGGGGCCCGCTGAGAAGCGCAACACTTGAAGGCGCTCTCGCAAAGCTGCAGCAGGCGCGGATAGACGTGGTTCCGTGCGGACAATTGCTTTCGAATCTTATCAGCCCGCAAGTTTGAAGCCGCAACTTGCCGCGCAGCATAACCGCTGGTCCGCCGAAACCGCCATTCAGGGTTTGGCAGATCGTGCAAAACGGTCGTGCACACCATCGCTACTTGTGAGTGTAAAACCGCTATTGAACACTATCGGCGGCAACCCTTCCCAATTCGCGATTTACACGGAACGTCGGTTAGCTGAACGAGTGGGTGTCGAGGCGCACCTTGAAAAGAATGGCAATCAACAGTGCTAATGTCCTGGCTGGACCCACGCGCTGTTAGGGGGCAGGTGCGCGTTCGCTGTGGGAAACGTCAGCGCAGTCTTACACAATTCCTCACCCCCGATTGGCCCAGAAGTTAATTGCGCTGTCGCCTTGGACCACCGGCTGCAAGGCGGGTAGCCGTTCAGTGATTACTGTATCCGCGGCTGAGCTAGACAGCCCCAGTCCCATCAATATTTGGCGCGCCATCTGCTCGGGATAGTTGCGCCGCGCCCGGCCGCGGACGATGTCCAGAATGCCAGCGAGACCCGCGCCGAGGAGCAGCGCTTTGCCAAGCTCGGCGTTGTCGATGGTGAACTCGTTTGCGGCGATGCCGTCCTGAATTGTCGCTTTCGCCCGGGCCGACACATCAGGCCCGAACACCTCGCGGCCCATGCTCGTGTGCACCATCGCCCATCCCCAGCGCGGGTTGTCCATTGCGGCACGCAGATAGTAGCGGATCGCGGCCGCGGTGCGGGCAGTGGCGGTCGGCAGCGTTTCCATCACGCGATGAACGGCCACGTCGAAATCGCGCGACAATTCATCAGCGAGCATTTCGTACAGCTGCTCAATACTGTTGAAGTAATTGTAGAACGTGCCGCGCGCCATCCCGGCAGCGGTGCAGAAATCCTCCACACGCTGGAAATCGCCGCGCTCTTCGCCGATCAGCCTGAAGGCGGCAACCAGAATGGCGGCACGAGTCTTCCGGCGACGCTCGGCCGCGATCTCTGCCCGGCGTGCCAGATCGATTCTCGGCGCGGTGCGTGCTTTCCGCACTGCTTCGCCGGCCCGTGTCGCCACTCGCTGCTCCATCCCACGTCCCGCCATTCACCCTTCCTCGAAACGACCTTTCGTCATGTTGACTATATGACATTTTTGAAGTCGGATACCGTAGCACAGCGCGTGGACCAGTTTGCGGAGTTTTCATGCCGGAACCGCGGGATTCCAATCTGACCCATCTGGAACTCGAGGCGGCCATTGCCCAGCTGCAATCCGTTTACTGGGCTCGTGTCGACGATGTCGATCCATTGCCGCCGGAGGAGCTGTTTACGGACGACAGCGTCTTTGAACTTGGCAGCCTCATTCTTACGGGGCGAGCCGCGCTGGCAGCGTTCTTCGACCAGCGGCGTCAAGACAATGCTGCCCAAGGGCGGACGACGCGCCACCTCTCAGCAAATCTGCGCATCAGGCCCATCGATGCAGAGCGGGTGGAGGTGTTCAGCACCGTGTTGATGTTGTCGGGCAATGGTGAATGGCCGATCCCGTCTGTCCTCCCCTCCATTGGGGATTTTTCCGACGTGTGTGTGCGCGGCACCGATGGCAGCTGGCGGTTCGAGCGCCGCAAGGCGAGTTCGGTCTTTGCGGCTCCCAACGCAGCTTCTTTTGCCAAATCTGCCAGTGGGGAATGAGACATGGGTTCGGAGTCAGTAAGCAACCTCCCGGAAAAAACGAGTTCGGCCTATGTCGCCTGCGCACCGCACGTCCCGTTCCTTGCGATCCAGGACAAGAACCTGATTCCGGGTTTCTGGAGCTGCTATGAGGAACGTGTGCGGGAATTTCGCAGGTTCGATCCCGAACTGGTGATCGTGTTTGGCGGCGACCACTACGATGGCCTGCACCTGAAACTGATGCCAGCGTTCGTGGTCGCTCAGCGCGCGGAGGCAATGGACGATGTGGGCGGGCATCCGGGGCGACTAGATGTGCCCGGCGACATTGCAATTGAGTGCGCCGAGTATTTGATCAACCACGATTTCGATATCGCGACGTCGTATGCGCTCACCGTCGATCACGGGTTTTCCAACGTGTTGCACAACTTTATGGGACCGCTTGACGCCAAGCCGGTGCTTCCGATCTCGATCAACGCGTTGTGTCACCCGAAACCGACCCTGCGCCGGTGCCGACAATTGGGCGAAGCGGTCGGGCGGTTTGCAGCCGGCCTCGGCAAGCGCGTGGCATTTCTAGGTTCGGGAGGACTGTCGCACGACACGTCAATGGTGTTCCCCCAATACGACACCGCCCCGGACGACAAGCTCCGCCACTTCATCGTGCATGGTGGCGATACCGGCGAAATCACCATGGAAAAATGGCTCACCGACATGCGGCAGCTCATGAATGAGCTAGCGGCGCCAACGGCATCGGGAGAATTCGTGAACGGCGGCGTCAATCCGGAATGGGATGAGCGGTTTCTCGCGGCGATCACATCACCCGATC
This sequence comes from Rhizomicrobium sp., assembly GCA_036488975.1. GTDB lineage: Bacteria > Pseudomonadota > Alphaproteobacteria > Micropepsales > Micropepsaceae > Rhizomicrobium. The sequence goes on from DASXGS010000427.1 coordinate 14,071, forward strand.
TTTCAGTTTTCGATTCCTGGGTCGACGCCGACATCGAAAAAACCGCCGGTAACGGCGCTGCCGAGATTCGCCAGTGGATAGCGGCGGTCGCCGCGGCGCGCGCATGCGGCGCAGCGGTCCCGACACTCGACTACCTCGCGCACGGTACTGCGATCGGCAGCGCGGCGGCCGTGGTCCACGCATCCTCCTTAGCTCAAACAGCCTGACTATGGCGCAGCAACCGCGCCCGGTAGTCCTTCTTCATGGATGCGGTGGGACACCCGATGCGGCCTTTGAAGCCACTGGCATGGTGGAGATGCTGGAGCGCACCGGGCGTAAGCCCGTTCTTTTGACGCTGCCGGGGCATGGGCCGAGCCCATCGTTTTCGGGCCCAGCTGATTTTGCCGATCTCGCCGGACTTGTCGGGAACGATCTGCCGCCCACAAGCTTCGACGCCATCGGCTACTCACTCGGGGCCAAACTATTGTTGGAGCTTGCGATCCGGATGCCAGGCCGGATCGGACGGCTCGTTTTGGGCGGCGTCGGCGACAATGTGTTCGCACCCGAAGCGGTCGCCGAGGCGGCTGCCCACGCCCTGGAACATGGTGTCGATGCAGCCACGCCGCCGCCGGTGCTTGCCTTTTTCAGGACGTGGGATCCGACGCGGAATAGGGCAGCCGCCATTGCCGCGGTGTTGCGTCGTCCTGCCAATCCTGTCTTTACGCAGGAGCGGTTGCGCGCCATCAGCGCTCCCATACTCCTGATCAACGGGTCCGCCGATCCGGCTGCCGGCACCAGCGAGCGTTTGCGAAACTGTTTGTCAAACGTGCGCCTGCAGACTTTGTCCGGCGTAAATCATTTCGATTTGCCCGCTCATCCGGATTTCGTGCGGGCCGCGGCCAATTTTCTCTCGTCCGAACAAGGTTGGGCGTCGCCGGAGGGAGGGCGATGAAGCTTGCCAGCTTTTACGCGGATGGCCAGGAACGCATCGGTTTCTGTTGCGAAGACGGTTCGCTGATCGATGCGCCCGATGCGGTGCGGCTGTGCGAGGGACGGCCTGCTGATTTCCCGACGGAAATGATCGCGCTGATCAAAGCCGGTCCGGCCGCTTTGGCTCGCCTGCAGCAGGCCTGCAACACGGTGGCGGAAAACCATTCAGCAGTGCGCCGGTTCTCCGAGGATGAGATCGTCTGGCGGCCGCCAGTGCGAACACCGTCCAAGATCGTCTGCCTTGCGCTCAACAACCGTGCGCTCGACAAGATTAAGCTCCGCGCGCCCACCGACCATCCCGCATTTTTCCTGAAGCCGTTCACGGCGCTTGCGGCGCACAATTCTCCGATACGGTTGCGACGATCATTTGGCCTCACGCATCCCGAACCGGAGCTTGCCGTCGTCATCGGTGCGGCCTTGAACAACATTGCGCCGGAGCACGTCATGGATCGCGTATTCGGCTATACGATCATGAACGATGTCACGTCGGTCGGGATGCGGGAGGAGGACAGTTTCAGCGTGCGCATTTTCCGGCCCGATCCTGCGGGCGGACCGCCCAAACCGGATGTCGGCCACACGAGCTACCCAGGCCGCTATAAGGCAACAGACACCTTTGCACCGCTGGGCCCACTCATAACCCTGCGCAACGAAGTCGCAGACCCGGCGGCACTCTCCATCAAGTGCTGGCTGGGAGATCGCCTGGTCGCCTCGGATCACACGCGCAACTATGTCTGGAGTGTCGAGCAAGCCGTCTCACACATTTCACGCACCATGACTCTCCTTCCCGGCGACATCGTCTCGATGGGAACGGCCGTCGGCGGCGATGAGGACGATCCGGATGCGCCAGACATTCCGGGCGTCACGCGTGCAAATCTCAATGGCTTTGACGGCGCGGTTTCGGTGACAATCAGCGAGCTCGGAACGCTGTCAAACCCGATCGAAACCGACGGCTAGCTCCACAACAGTTTGCTGGCGAGTTTCGCCCCTTCAACCAGGCTCTGCAGCTTCGCCCATGCGAGCTGCGGGTGGATGCGGCCGCCGAGGCCGCAATCCGTGCCGGCGATCACGTTCTCCCGGCCCACGGCGGAAGCATATTGAACGATGCGATCCGCCACGACCTCAGGATGCTCGAGCAGGTTGGTGGAGTGGCTGACCACACCTGGAATCAGTGCGCGTCCGCCAAGATCGACGTCCCGCCACACTTTCCAGTCATGGCCATGCCGAACGTTGGCGGCCTCCACACAGTACGCGCCGACATTCACCTTCAGCAGCAGATCGACAATATCGGGGAGCGGAATATCCGTGCTGTGCGGCCCGTGCCAGCTCCCCCAACACACGTGATAACGGATCTGCTCGGGCGGTATATCCGCGATCGCCGCGTTCAGCATCTCGATCCGCTGCTCGGCGAACTTGCGGAACTCGGCCAGCGTTTTTTCCTTCGCGTAGGCGAAATCCCACACCACCCAAATGCCGGGATCGTCGATCTGCAAAACCAGACCCGCATCCGCGACGGCGCGGTACTCATGTTTCAGCGCCTCAGCGAGCGCCCAGGCGTAGTCCTCCTGCCGGCCGTAGTGGTAGTTCGGCTGCAGCGACTCGAGGCTGGACGGCGACACCACACTCATGAAGCCGTCCACAGCGGAAGACTCCCTCAGCGCAGCCTTGAACCGTGCGATGTCAGCGGCGATTTCCGTTTGACCGCAGTAAGCGACCGGACCGGTGCACACGACTTCGAATGGCCGCCGCTCGCCCCAATCATCCGCCGTATCCTGATAAAAGTCCCTGAAGTCCTCGCGGTCCTTTCCCGGAAACAGTTCGCCGTGCAGCGGGCGAAGCTCGAATCCTGCCATCCGCGCGGCCACATAGTTCATCCACGCGCCGTAATCGACTTCGCCGTGGACAGGCTTGCCATATTCGCCGTCGTTGACCACGGCGATCCCGATCTCCACCTGCCGATTCACGACTTCGCGTACCGCGCTTTGAATCGCCGGCGCGGGTGGCGGACCGGGATTGCTTGCCTGAAACAGCTTCACCAGGTCGTGCGGCCGCGGCAGGCTGCCGACATGTGTGGTCAGTATGCGATCCGTGCTGCGCTTCATGCGGGAACCTTTTGCTAGTGTATGTCGTAGCGCACGCGAATACCGACAGTTCGGGGCGCATTGATCGTGGCATAGACGAGCGGCGGTACGAATGCCTGCTCACCGCCACCGGTGTACACCGCCTCGTTGCCGATGTTGTGGACGTACCCGGCGACGGACCAGTGCCCGCCCGCGGGCATGTATGTCAGGTCGAAGTCGAACACGGTGTAGGCGCTCACACGCTCGGGCTTGACGTAATCGAAGTTCAGCCATCGGGCTGAGGCATACTGCATGTTTACCGCTGCGTTCAGCGTCGAGGCATCGCCGAATGTGAAGGTGTGATCGTAGCCTGCCGAGGCGGCCCACTTTGGGCTGCGCGGCAGCTGAAAGCCGTCGCAGTTAATGTTGACCAGTTCGGTGCCGAACATCGGACCGGCAAACGGGCTGCCGACGCCACATCCGGTTGAGGCTGGATTGAACAGAGGACTCCCAAAGATGCTGTAAGCGGTGTCGTAGCGGAACTTGTCGTAGGTTGCGTCCGTGTACTCGGCGAACAGGTTGAACCGGCCGGCATCGCCCACGAGCGCAACGAGATCGATATTGCCGCCCTGGATAGTGGCCGAACCGGCGTTCTGCGTGATGA
>DASXGS010000449.1:0-3510 GCA_036488975.1 Rhizomicrobium sp.
GTCATCACCACCTGCACCCAGCTTGTCACGGTGATGCCGACGATCAGCACGCTCGCCACTGCCAGGAACCACAGGCTCGCCACGCCCGCGCTCAGCACCACGTTATTGGCCAGCGTGGGATCGACAAAATCGAGCGTGGCGGTGGCAAGCGGCAAGCTGCCGGTTACCATGAACACCATGGAGGCGATGAGCAGCGCCCATCCGGAGAAGAAGCCCCAGAAGCGGCCGAAATAGATCGTCGTCCATTGGTACGCGGCACCCGCGTGCACATGCCGCCGGTTCAGTGCCTTGTACGCAACCGCGATTCCCAGCATCGGCACGGCGAAGATCAGCAGCGCGCCGGGCGACAGCGTGCCGGCCACACCCAGCAGCACCGCCGTTGTGACGGCGATCGTGTAGCCGGGCGCGCTGCCGGCGATCCCCATGACGACGGATTCGAACAGCGACAGCGCGCCGGCCCGCAGCTCCGTCTTCAAGGCGATGCTCTCACTGCCGGTAGATGGCTGTTATTCCGATGGTGCGTGGACGCAGCGCCGTCGCCTCGAACAGCAGTGTGCTGCTGTCCTGGTGCGTCAGGTCCAGCTGCGGGTGCGCGTTGAACAGATTGTCTGCAAACAGCGTGAGACTTACGTCGCCGAACGTAGCGCCCGCGCGCAAGGTGACGATGTTCTTTTCCGGATTGGCAACCAGCGCGGGATCGAAAGAGGATGCCAGCGGATCGTGTGTCACGACGTTCGTCGGCGTCGTGCTTTCGTATTGGTAGTCCATGCGGATGAATGCATCCCGGCCAAAGAATGGCGTGTTGTATTGCGCGCCCAGCGAGAACGTCCACGGAGATCCGGGCAGCTTGTCGCCCTTCGATGCCAGAAGCTGGCCCCCGGTTATGCTGGTTGAGGTGAAATGCGCATCGGTGTAGCCGAGGCTGAAATCGATATCCAACGCATCGATCGGCAGCCATTCGCCTTCGAGGTCGAAGCCTTTGCTGACGGCGGTGCCGACATTGGCGGTGTACTGGAAGCCGCAGGACGGCAGATAATTGAGCTGCTGGATGTTGTTCCACTCGAGGTAGAAGACGCTTCCCGACATCTGCAGATTATCGAAAAACCTGTCTTTGGATCCCAGTTCATAGTTCACGACAGTATCGGAATCGAAGGCGCCGGGGGGTGAAGAAAGTTCGGTGCAGGCGCCGAGCGGGAACTGCGCGTTGGCGCCGCCGATCCGATACCCCTTCGAGACCGTGGCATAGACCATGTTGTTGTCGCTCATCTGCCAGGTCAGATTGGCCATGGGCGTGAACGGCGTCTCGTTCTTGTGGCCGGAGTTCGGTGTGTTGGGGCCAAAGTCCTGCGAGCCATCGGCATAGTTGCTGTAGTCGAAATGCGTCTTGGCGATTCGCGCGCCGACTTGCAGCTTCAGCTCTTTCGTGATCGCCAGCGTCGCGTTGCCGAACAGCGCTTCCTGGTGCTCATGTCCGATGGTGTGGTTGATGTAGTCGTCGCCGTTCGGCAGCAGGTCCTCACACCACACATCCAGGATCGCGACGTTCGCAGGCGGACTGAGACAAGACTTGTTGCCGACCGGATCGCCCCACAAATAGGCGGTCAACGCGCCAAGCTGGGGATCGTTGATTTCCTCCACGCTGAGCTGCGACTGATTGGTGTAGAAGGCGCCCAGCACCCACGTCAGCGTGGCGTCCGGATCGGTCGATTGCAGCCGGACTTCCTGGGTGAAGTTTTGCTGCGTATTGGTGACGTAGTTCACCGACTTGTAGGGACCGAATCCTGGCAGGTCGATGCTGCCGGGGCCAAGCAGCGGCGGCCCTACAAAGTCCGGGTCCGCTCGGATTTCCCTTCTGTAAAGGCCGCACAATCCACCCCACCTGCAGTGCGTCGAATAGTCGATCGGCAGCACGCCGTAATCCACGCTCTGCTGGAAATACGAAAGGTTGTAGAGCGTGGCGCTGTAGTCCTGCACCACCTGTTTGCGATCGAAATACGAGGTGTTGGAGATCAGCTCCACGCCACCCAGATTCCAGTCCACCTTCGCGGCCGGCAACGTGAAGTGGTCCTTGTTGCCCATCAACTCCGGCGTCTCGTTGATGTAACGGCCGCTGCCGGGGTTGGAGAGCGCCACCCAATATTCGTCGTCGTTGTTCACGTGACGATCCTGGTAGAAAACGCTCGGCGTAATCGAGAGATCGTTGGTCACCTGCCATGTCAGCGCGCCATGCAGCACCAGCGTGTTGGTGTGGTTGGAGTTATTCTCCAATGTATTGCCCGTGTACGGGTCGACATGGTCGATCCAGCCGCCGTCATGGCGCCACCAGCCGGATACGCGAAAGCCTACCTTGTCCTGTACGATGGGGCCGCCGACCGCGAGCCCACCTTCATAGGAATGGGCGCCATCCTGCGTGGCGGACAATTCTGTCTTGCCATACACTTGGAAATCCGTGAGATCGGGCTTGGGCGTGATAAAGCGCACCGTTCCGCCTTCGGACCCTGCGCCGAACAGTGTGCCCTGCGGCCCGCGGAGGACCTCCACACGCTCGAGATCGAACACCGCGGGCAGGGCGTTGTCGGAGCCGAAACCCAGGGTGCGAAGCTGGATGGGGGTGTCGTCGATGTAGATGCCCGTTGTGGCGTCACCTGCCGCAGAATTCACGCCGCGGATCGAGATGCTGTTCGTCTCCGCATTGAAATTCACGCCGGGAGTATAGGCGACCAGGTCTCCGAAGTTTTTCGCATTGAGCTGATCCAGCCTTTCGCTCGTGAACGCGGTGACGCTGATCGGCACCTTGCTCAGCACTTCCTCGCGGCGCTGGGCGGTAACGACAACCTCCTCGATCCCGCCGCCACCGGCAGCCGTTTGCGCCAGCGCCGGCCGTTGCGGGATTGTGCTGAAAACACAGAGGCTTAACGCAGAGGTCAGACCGAGGCCCAAAGAGCGATAGCGCATGCGATTCCCCTTCCTCACGCCCATGTTGGGGGCGCGCCGCGAAGGGGTCAAGAACCGGGGCGCAACATCAGGCCGCCAATAATTCGTTCACCGCGCGCCACGCCATGTCGATGGCGGAATCGGTGTAGGCGCGCGCCCCGGAATCGGAATTGGCGATCGCGATTCGCCCGAACCGGTGCCGCCCGATCACATTGGCGCGCTTCTCCGGCGGGATGGAGAAATCGTCGAACAGCGGATTGAACTCGTAGGCATAGCCATGCGGCCAACGGTTCACGGTGATGGCGGTGATGTCGTGTGCCGGATCGAAGCCGGTGCCGGCCAGCATGCGGGCGAACTGGTCGCGCAGATTGCGCTCATAGGTTTCGAACGGCGTCGCCAGCAGCTCGGCGCGGCCGGCGCGATGCTGGTCGCGCTCCGGCAGGCCGGGCATTGCCGGCACATGCACCGTAAACGCGAGCGTCGGCTCGTCCGGCGAGCGCGGGCTTGTGTAGCCGCCCACATCCACCGGCCAGTTCAGCATCATGGCGCCCCAATAGCAGCCGGGTGCGGAAATCG
>DASXGS010000470.1:0-1662 GCA_036488975.1 Rhizomicrobium sp.
TTCAATGCCACGGATGCAGAGCGCAGGCTCGTAGGCCTGTTCTCGCTGCTGCCCGCCATTGTCGATGCGGTGAGGGTGCCGGTCGTCGCGACCGGCGGCATTGCCGATGCCCGCGGCGTTGCCGCGGCCTTCGCGCTGGGCGCCAGCGCGGTGCAGATCGGCACCGGATTCCTGCGCTGCCCCGAAGCGAAAATTGCGCCGACGTGGGCGGACGCGATCGGCCGCACCGCGCCGGAAGACACGGTTGTGACCCGCGCGTTCAGCGGCCGTTCCGGTCGCAGCGTCGCCAACGCCTATGCCCGCGCAGCGACCTCCAACGAAGCGCCCTCACCTGCTCCTTATCCGGTGCAGCGTGCGCTTACCGGGCCCATGCGCATCGAAGCCACCAAAGCCAACGATCCCGACCGCATGCAGATGTGGGCCGGCCAGTCCGCCGCGCTGGCTTGCGCCGAACCGGCTGCCGATCTCGCCACGCGCCTGTGGGCCGAAGCGCAGGCGATGTTGCAGTAAAAGCCGCTATTCCCCGGCCTGGAATTCGCGCGCGATTTCGGTGCGTGCTGCTTCCCAATCACGTATTTCCGGTTCGGCCCGCAGCGCCTTCCAGCGAGGATCCGCGTACAGCTTCGTGAGGTGCGGATATTTATACGGCTCGCACAAGAATTGCGGCTCGTGCAGATCCACGGCTCGGCGAAACCATTTCATCGCCGTATCAACATCGTTGGCCGTAGCATACGCGGTGCCCAGATCGGTGGCCAGGATTCCGCTCGCCGGGAACAGTTTCGCAACCGCATCGACAAGCTTATGCGCGGCGGCAAAGTCCTTTTTTGCTACATAAATGTAGAAGCGCGCAGCGGCCGTATTGGGCGAGTTCTCGCCCGTCTGTGCGATGAGCGCGGCGAGAATGCGCTCGGCCCCTCTTATATCGCCCTTGCCGAGCGCGATCTGGACTTTCAGCTGCTGCAGATCGGGATTGGCCGGCTGAAGCGCCCATGCTTGCTGGGCAATGCGCGCCGCATCCTCGTAACGGTTCTCCAGCATGCGATAAAGCGCCAGGTTGTAATGGTCGATGAACGACAGCGGATCGAGCCGCACAGCCTTCTCCTCCGCTGGTCCGGTGAACTGCGCAAGACCCATGTAGTCAAAGAAGATCGCCCGCATGTGCCACGCGGCGGCAGTGTTCAGGTGCAGCTGTTCCAAGCGCTTGAGATCGGTCGCAGCCGCGCGCCAGCGCCATTGCAGCAGCTGAACGGTCGCGCGCGCCATGATGGCAGTGGGATTGTCCGGATCTAGCGTGAGTGCCTTGTCCACGGCGTCCGCAGCAGCAGGCAAGGCGCCCTGTACCTGGAAGTCGAGCGCAGCAGTCGCGTGCGCATCAGCCAATGCTGCGAAGCCATCGGCGTATTTCGGAGCGACCGACGTCGTTCGGGTGAAAAGGTCCACAGCCCGTGCGATACCCTCGCGCGTGCGTTGCGCGAAATAGTACTGGCCTTGCAGATATGCTTTGTAGGCCTCGGGATCGAGACGGCCCCGCGCCGGTGCGCGCCGTGCCGCAACCCTGTGGCCGAGGAAGCGTTGCGCCACCGCTTCGGTGATCGAATGCGCAATCTCATCCTGCAATGAGAGGATATTGGTGAGGTCGCGATCATAGGATTGCGACCAGAT
>DASXGS010000471.1:0-3291 GCA_036488975.1 Rhizomicrobium sp.
ACAGGCGGGAATTCATGCGGTTTATATCGCAAGCCGAGGTGGGTGCGATCACGAAACGGTGTGCGGCCTAGCGGCCCTTGAACGCGGGCGGGCGCTTCTCGTGGAAGGCGTGCAGGCCTTCGCGGAAATCCTCGCTGCGGCCGGCGGTCTCCTGCCCCTGGCGCTCGCAATCGAGCTGCGCGTCGAACGAATTGTGGGCGCTGAGCCAGTACAGCTTGCGCACCGTGGCCAGCGAAACTGTCGGGCCATTGGCCAGCCGCGTCGCCAACTTCAGCGTTTCCTCCATCAGCGCGGTATCGTCGAACACGCGATTGATCAGGCCCCATTCGAGCGCCTTCTCCGCCGGGAGCTTTTCGGCCAGCAGCGACAGTTCGCGCGCCCGTGCAACGCCAATCAGCCGCGGCAGCAGCCATGTCGAGCCGCCGTCGGGCACCAGCCCGATGCGCGCGAAGGCTTGCAGGAAGTAGGCGGAGCGGGCGGCGCAAACGATATCGCCCATCAGTGCGATGCTCATGCCGATGCCCGCAGCGGCCCCATTGACGGCTGTGAGAACCGGCATCCGCAGATCGCGCAGCTTGCGCAGGAACGGATGGTAGTCGGCATCGAGGGCCGAGCCGGCGCTGGTTTCATTGCCTCCTTGTGCGACCTCGGCGAGGTTCGCACCGGAACAGAAACCGCGCCCTTCGCCGGTGATCACCAACGCGCGGAATGCACTGTCGGATTTCTCGATCTCCCTTAGTGCCTGAGACATCCCGCGCACCATGATCGGCGAAGCGGCGTTCAGCACCTCTGGATGATTCATCGTGAGAATGGCGACGTTGTCATGCGCCGTGAGATGCGCGCGTTCGAAGTCTTTCCGCATGGTGAGCCCCAATAGCTGTTCGCGAACAGCTTAGGCGGGCAGGCGCGCGCGGGAAAGATCAGGCGGCGCGGGTGGCCGGAATGTCGGTCTGCGCCATCACCAGGTTGCGGCCGGCGTTCTTGGCCGCATAAAGGCAGGAATCGGCCCGCTTGATCAAAGACTCGGCTGTGTCGTCGGGCGCGAACTGCGCCACCCCAATGGAAATGGTGATGACGCCCAGAATATCGCCGGTGGACTTCTTCAGCAGCTTCTTGCTTTGAACGCGGGTGCGGATCGAATTTGCGACGGCGACGGCATCGGCAAGCACCGTTTGCGGCAGGATGACGGCGAACTCCTCGCCGCCGTAACGCGCCGCGGTATCCCGTCCCTTGACGTTCTCCGAAAGGCAATTGGCCACCAGCCGCAGCACATGATCACCAGTCTGGTGTCCCCAGGTGTCGTTGAACTTCTTGAATCGGTCGACATCGCACATGAAGAGGCAGAGCGGCTCGCCGGTGCGTTTGGCGCGGGCCATGGCGCTGGAAAGCTCGGCATCGAACGCCTTGCGGTTGCAAATGCCGGTCAGCGCATCGGTGAGCGCTTCCTTGCGAACGTCATCGAGCTTCGACTTGAGTTCGCCGACCTCCTCAGAGGAACGCTGTAGTTCGCTTTCCAGATCTCGCGTGCGCGCTTCCATGGCCTGTGTGGCAGTCATCAGCGTGCCCACCAGCTTGCGCAGATCTGCGGGCGATGTCTGCGTGCCGAGTTCCCCGCTGGCAGCCGACAGTGTGCGCCCATAGTCGACCGTATCGCGCTCGGCCGATGCGATCCGCTCGAGGACCACATTGATGGTGCCGCTCATGCCGGCACCCAAATCGGCCATCACGCGCTCCGCTCGCTTGGCGGCACCGAAGCGGGATTGCAGATCGTCGAGAACTGCCGCAGTAAAATGACGGTTTGCAGTGAGGATTTCGCCGACCGCCTGTTTCAGCGCCGTGTCTGCGCCCGCCGCAAACGTGTAGAATAGCTGATAATTGTCCGGCATCGGCGCGATGCTGTGCTGCGCCATGAAAGTCATGGCGTCGGTCGCCACCTGCTGTGCCGATTGTGTGGTCACTACCATTCTACCCGCGTCGCGACTTTTCGTGGGACGCCAGTGTGCGATCCGGCCGGTAACAAAGCGTTAAGCTGCCATTGCTGGCGGCGGGAAGGGCTGCTCTACTTAACGAAACATATTTTTCGGGGTGAGAGATGGCGGAAACCAACGGGTCCGATCACGAAGCGCAGATGCGCACAGTACTGGAAGCACAGAAGCGGGCGCATGTGAAAGAAGGGCCGCCAAGCGCAGAGCGGCGGATCGACTGGCTCGACCGCGCGATCGGACTGCTGGTGAGCCATCGGGAAGCTATTGCCGAAGCGCTGCGCGAAGATTTCGGCCACCGCTCGGTGCACGCCACGTTGCTGACCGATGTGGCGGGATCGATAGGGCCGCTGAAGCATGCGCGTGCCCATGTGAAGAGCTGGATGAAGCGCGAGAAGCGCAAGGTGAGCCCGGCGGCGCTGGGGCTGTTCGGGGCGCGCGCTTACGTGGAGTACCAGCCCAAGGGCGTGGTGGGTGTGATCAGCCCGTGGAATTTCCCCGTGAACCTCACCTTCACCCCGCTGGCCGGCATTTTCGCCGCCGGCAATCGCACGATGATCAAGCCCAGCGAGTTCACGCCGCGCACATCCGAGCTGATGGCGCGCATGTTCCGCTCGGCTTACGACGAAGCGGAAGTGGCGGTGTTCACCGGCGGGCCGGAGGTGGGCGGTGCGTTCAGCAAGCTGCCGTTCGATCATCTGCTGTTCACCGGCGCGACGTCCATTGCGTATCACGTGATGCGAGCGGCGGCGGAGAATCTGGTGCCGCTGACCCTGGAGTTGGGCGGCAAGTCGCCGGTGATCGTGGGCGAGAGTGCCGACCTGGCGCTCACGGCGAAGCGCGTGATGCTAGGCAAGACGCTGAATGCAGGGCAGATCTGCCTGGCGCCGGACTATGTGTTCGTGCCGGCCGACAAGTCGCGCGACTTCGTGGCGGCGGCCGATGCGGCGGTGCGTAGCATGTATCCCACGATCAAGGACAATCCGGACTACACCTCGGTGATCAACCAGCGGCACTACGATCGGCTAACCGGGTATCTGGAAGATGCCAAGGCCAAGGGCGCGGAGCTGATCGAGCTCAATCCCGCCAAGGAGGATTTCCGCCAGCAGCCGTTCTGGAAAATTCCGCCGACCTTGGTGCTCAATCCCACCGACGACATGGCGGTGATGAAGGATGAAATCTTCGGCCCCATCATGCCGGTAAAGACGTACGCGGCAGTGGATGAAGCCATTGAATATGTGAACGGGCATCCGCGGCCGCTGGGCTTGTACTATTTCGGTGGCAACGCGGAGGAGCAGAAACGTGTGGT
>DASXGS010000055.1:0-5119 GCA_036488975.1 Rhizomicrobium sp.
ATCGCAAGGTCGAGACCCGCGACCACGATATCGACGACGCTATAGTGGCCGCCGTTACCATACACGCGGAAATCGACCTCAATCGGTTGCTGCCCGGCAGGCGCCTGCGGATCGACCAACACGGTTCGAACGAGCTCATCGCCGGGCCCGCGCTCGTAGGAGCCGGTTATTCGCAACGTCTGGCCGCCGTATTTTGAGAACTCGGCACCATATACGGCAAAAGCATACTCGCGGAACGCCGTCACGAACGCCTCCTGGTCGGCCGGCGTCGCCATCCGCCGTGCAGGCCCAAGGGTGTACAAGGCGATGCGCCTCAAATCGGTGAGGGTCATCAGGAAGCCCCGAAACTGCTGCTGCCGCTGCGCCTTCGACAGGCTCGGATTGTTCAGAATCTGAAGGCCATGATCCACATTGGTGCGAACGAAGTTCTCCGCTGCAGGGCTGGCCTGTGCGCGGTCAACCACTCCCGGTATGGCGAAAGCACAGCTGGCCAGCACGACGAGTGACAGCGTTCTGAAAAATGGCCTTACCAATTTCAACATAAGCTCACCTGACATTTGCGCCCGCAAACATCCTTAGCAGATGTGGCAAGTTCGTGGCGCTTCAAGCCTCACAGATTGGGCAGATTTGTGACATCCGGCTTGCCATTGCGGATCTCGTTGTTGCGGTTCTGCCGGTACAGGCTGCGCACGGAGGCGTAGAAATCGATCGAGGAGCGCTCGATCGAATCCAGGCTGTCGAGATTGCGCGCGCGCAGATCGATGCCGCCGATCACGCTCTTGCCGGCAGAGACCCAAAATTTGCCGTCGAAATGCGGCCACCACGTCCATGGATCGAGAACAATATCGACGCCCTGGCCCACAACATCGCGCGGCGGATCGGGACCCACGATGGGCAACACCAGATACGGGCCTTCGCCGGATCCCCAAACCGCGAGTGTCTGCCCGAAATCCTCGGTGTGGAAGGGAATGCCGATATGGGTGGCCACGTCCACGAAACCTGCAATGCCCAAGGTCGAATTGACCGTGAATCGCGCGACGGTTTCACCGCTGCGCTCGAATTCTCCTTGCAGGATGTCATTCGCGAAGGTGATCGGAAGGTCCAGATTGACGATGAAATTGTGGATCCCATCCCGAGCGGGCTCGGGTAAAACCTGCACATAAGCTTGTGCCGCTGGCTTGATCACCGCCTTGTCGACCTTCTGGTTGAAGTCGAACACCTGGCGGTTCCAGTTTTCATACGGGTCGTTTGCGCCGGATGGATCCTGCACATCCGCGCACCCCGTCAAAAAAACAAGAAGACCTGCCCCAACAGCCGAAAACAGTCCCCGCATGCAGCACCATCACCAATGTCGCGGTCAAAACGCACAACGCCCGACATCGGGCGCGCGCAACCGATCATACGAGCATAGTTGGAACAACGATCACCACAATCAAGCCGATAGTGAAGAGTTAACCCTTTTGCGTAGCCCGAAGGATTCTGCCCACCCACCCGTTGCATAAACACATAAAGATATGTTTATGTGTTCTCATGCAGCGTCTCCTCTCCATGCTCCAGGCGGCCGCCGACCCCACCCGGCTTCGGCTGCTGTTTCTGCTGGCCGAAGCCGAACTCACTGTCACCGAGCTTACGACCATCATGGGCCAGAGCCAGCCACGTGTTTCGCGGCATCTCAAGCTCCTGTGCGAGGCTGGCTTACTGGAACGCTTCAAGGAGGGCAGCTGGGTGTTCCACCGGCTCGCCGATGCCGGTCTCAGCGCCGCTTTTGCCAAAGAGCTGATGGGATTGCCCATCGAAGAACGCTCGGCGTTTGAAGCAGATCGGGCGCGGCTCGCCAATGTGCGGGCGGCGCGAGCGGCAGCCGCGGCCGAATTCTTCCGTGCCAATGCGCCCGAGTGGGAGCGTATCCGCTCGCTGCATGCGCCGGAGAAGGATGTCGAGAGTGCCGTTTTGCGGGTGCTTGGGACCAGCGCCATCGAATCGTTTCTCGATGTCGGCACCGGCACGGGCCGCATGCTGGAATTGCTTGCGCCGCACATCCGCCGCGGCATCGGCGTGGATGTCAGCCCCGAAATGCTGGGAATCGCACGCGACCGGCTGGAGCGTGCCGGCGTGCAGCACTGCCAAGTCCGGCTGGCCGATCTCTACCGCCTGCCCTTCCGCAACGCGACGACGGAAACCGGCTTCGATGCTGCCGTTTTCCACCAGGTACTGCACTATCTGGATGAGCCGCAGGCCGCGGTGGCGGAGGTGGCGCGCGTGCTGAAGCCCGGCGGTCGTTTGGTCATTGCCGATTTCGCGCCGCACGAACTCGAATTCCTGCGCACGGAACTGGCGCACCGCCGGCTCGGGTTCTCGGATCGCGAAGTGGAGGGGTGGTTCACCGCCGCGGGTCTGGAGTCAGTTGTCTCAGAGGCGATTGCACCCACGGGCGGCCAAGTACAGGCAGCCGAAGCGAAACTGATCGTGAAAATCTGGATGGCGCGCGCAGGCAAGGCGCGTGCGCAGGCGGAGGCAGCATGAGCCTGCAGCGGCTCGCGGCGCACAATCGGCCGCTCAAGGTGTCGTTCGAATTCTTCCCGCCCCGTACGGCGGAAATGGAAGAGCAACTGTGGCGTGCCATTCGACGGCTGGAGCCGCTGGCACCGGCGTTCGTCTCGGTCACTTATGGCGCAGGCGGCTCCACACGCGAGCGCACGCATACGACCGTGAAGCGTATCGTGGATGAGACAACACTGGTGCCTGCCGCGCATCTCACCTGCGTGGGCGCGACGCGCGATGAGATCGAGAGGATTGTCGGCGACTATTGGGAAGCGGGCATTCGCCACATCGTGGCGCTGCGCGGCGACATGCCGGACGCGACCCCTTATGCGCCGCATCCGCAGGGCTATGACTCCACGCCCCAACTGATCGAAGATATCCGGCGGATCGCGCCGTTCGAAATCTCGATTTCGGCGTATCCGGAATGTCACCCGGATTCGCCATCGCTCGACCACGACATGGAGCTGCTGCGCGCCAAGGTTGATGCCGGCGCCTCGCACGCCATCACACAGTTCGGATTCGACTCGGGCGTGATTTCGCGGTTTCGCGATCTGGTGCGCCGGCGCGGAATTCGGGTCCCTGTTATTCCGGGATTGATGCCCACCACCAACATCAAGGGCGTGCGCCGCATGGCGGCCAAAGCCGGCGTGCGCGTACCTGAATGGCTGAACCGGTTGTACGCGGGCCTGGATGACGATCCTGAAACCCGCAAGCTCATCGCCGCGGCCGTGCTGGCAGAACAGGTTGAAGAACTGCGCGCCGAAGGGTTCGACCAGTTCCATTTCTACACGTTGAACCAGGCGGACCTCACCTATGCGGCCTGCCGCGTGCTGGGCATTCAGCCCGTGAGCGCGGCTGCGCCAGCGGAAGCAGCGGCATGAATTGGGATCGCACCAAAAGACTGGCTTGGCTGTCGGCGGAAGCGAAACGCCGCATCCTGCTCCTCGATGGCTCTTGGGGCGTAATGATCCAGGGCCACGGACTGTCGGAAGCGGATTTTCGAGGACAGCGGTTTGCCGATCACAATCACGACCTGAAAGGCAACATCGACATCCTCACCCTGACGCGCCCGGATCTTATTCGCGAGATTGGACACGCCTATATCGCGGCTGGCGCCGACATCATCGAAACCAACACATTCACGGCGGCGGAATCCTCGCAGGGAGATTATGGGCTTTCGCATCTCGTGCATGAGTTGTGCGAGGCCGGTGCACGGCTTGCGCGCTCCATCTGCGACGCCGATTCCACTCCCGAACGTCCGCGGCTCGTGGCCGGCGTGGTGACCCCAACCAATCGCACGGCGTCCATCTCGCCCGACGTGAACGATCCCGGCTTTCGCAATGTAGGCTTCGATGATCTACGCCGCACCTATCGCGACGCGGTGCGTGGCCTGATTGCCGGCGGCGCCGATCTGCTGATGGTCGAAACCATCTTCGACACGCTGAACGCCAAGGCGGTTATCTACGCGGCAGAGGAAGTGTTCGAGGAACTGGGCGAGCGGCTACCGTTGTGGATTTCCGGCACGATTACCGACTTGTCTGGAAGGACGCTCACCGGTCAGACAACCGAGGCCTTCTGGCATTCGATGCGGCACGCGCGGCCCTTCGCAATTGGTCTGAACTGCGCGCTCGGTGCCAAGGAGCTGCGGCCCTATGTGGCGGAGCTTTCGCGCGTCGCCGACACGCTGGTGAGCGTGCATCCCAATGCCGGACTGCCCAACGCGTTCGGCGGCTATGACGACACGCCCGAATCGATGGCGGCGCAGATCGGCGAATTCGCCCGCTCGGGCATTGTGAATATCGTCGGCGGGTGCTGCGGAACCACACCGGCGCACATCAAGGCGTTTGCCGAAGCTATCGAGGGAGTGCCGCCCCGGGCGATTCCCGAATTGCCGCACTATATGCGGCTGTCCGGCCTTGAGGCCTTCACCCTCACCCCTGAAACCAATTTCGTGAATGTGGGTGAGCGCACGAACATCACCGGCTCGGCAAAGTTCCGCAAGCTGATCGCCGCTAATGACTACGAGGCCGCGGTGCAGATTGCGCGCAACCAGGTGGAAAATGGCGCCCAGATTATCGATGTCAACATGGATGAGGGCCTGATCGATTCCGAAGCTGCCATGCGGCGGTTCCTGAATCTGATCGCAGCCGAGCCGGACATCTCCCGCGTGCCGGTGATGATCGACTCATCCAAATGGAGCGTGATCGAAGCCGGACTGAAGGTTTGCCAGGGCAAGTGCATCGTCAATTCCATCAGTCTGAAGGAGGGCGAAGAGGCCTTCACCGCGCACGCGAAAGAGGTAATGCGCTACGGTGCCGCTGTGGTGGTGATGGCCTTCGACGAGCAGGGGCAGGCCGATACGCTCGAGCGCAAGGTTGCGATCTGCAAGCGCGCCTACGACATTCTGGTCAACAAAGTCGGCTTCGCGCCCGAAGACATCATCTTCGATCCGAACATCTTCGCAGTGGCAACAGGCCTGGAGGAGCACAACGAATACGGCAAGGCATTCGTTGAAGCGGCGACCCGCATCCGCGCCGAGCTGCCCTATGTGCATATATCGGGTGGCCTCTCGAACTTC
>DASXGS010000073.1:0-6384 GCA_036488975.1 Rhizomicrobium sp.
CGAAGGCCGTTCGTCGGTTGCCGACGCGCTGGTAATCGCCAGCGGCCGCTCCGCGCGGCATGTATCCGCCATCGCCGAAAACCTTGCGCGCAAGCTGAAGGAAGCCGGCTACGGTACGCGCCCGGTCGACGGCGTTGCGCAGGGCGATTGGGTGCTGGTCGATGCCGGGGATGTGATCGTACACATCTTCCGCCCCGAGGTGCGTCTCTACTACGACCTCGAAGGCATGTGGAGCGTTCGGGAGCCGCAGCGCGCCACCGCGCATTGACAGCGCGCACGGACGACCTAGCTACAACCAGCAAACCCGTAGGATCATGACATGCGCCTGCTCGTCCTGGCAGTGGGTCTTGCGCGCGGCACGCAGGAAGGCGCGCTTACCGAGGAGTTTTGTTCGCGCGCCGGCGGCATGGGCAAGCGGCTCGGCTTCTCCGCAGTAGCGGTCGAAGAGGTGAGTGTTTCGAAATTGCGCGATCCCGCAGCGCGCATTCGCGAAGAGGGCGAGCGGCTGGTGAACCGCATCCCCGAGCAATCTCACATCATTTGCCTCGATGCCAAAGGCAAGGGCATGACCAGCGAGGCCTTCGCCGAGATGCTGGGCGCGATGCGCGACGCCGGCGCCCGGGATCTCTCCCTTCTTATCGGCGGCCCGGATGGGCTGAATGTCGGGCCGAAGGTGAAGCCCGGCCGCAGCCTTGCCTTTGGTCCGCAGACTTGGCCGCATCTCCTGGTGCGCGCGATGCTGGCCGAGCAGATTTACCGCGCGATGACCATTCTCGCCGGCCATCCGTATCACCGCGGATAGGCTCGTTAGTTGCGTCTTAACCATACCGCGCCATGGTGCCCCCGCCGCAGGGGATGAGGCAGATGGAAATCAAAGGTAGCGGCCGGACGGAATCGGCCTCCGTGCGCCGGATTGCGAAGCAGCCCGGCGCTCCCGACAATGTGTTCCAGCTGACGAGCGGCGAGCCTGCGCGTGCGCCTGCCGTTTCCGGCCCGGGCCCGATCGCGGCGGTAGAAAGCATTCTGACACTTCAGGGCCTGGATGATTCCACCAGCGGCCGCTCCAAGGGCCTCGTTCATGGACAACAACTTCTCGACATGCTGGATGAAGTGCGCGACGGCCTACTGTGTGGGGGTATCCCACGTACCACGCTCAACCGCCTCGCAGTGGCGGTCGGGCGGCGGCACGAAACCTTTGCCGATCCGAACCTCCAAGGCGTGCTGGACGAAATCGAACTGCGCGCCCGCGTGGAGCTGGCCAAGCTAGAACAGGTGGATCGGCTTGCCAGCTAAGCGGCTGGCGCGCAACATCATTTCCGCCGCCCATCCGTAACAATACTATTTGAAGCCGCCCGGCCGCGCCTGTATAAACCCGGCCGCCTCGGTTAAGGGCGAATCATCTCGAAGGGGTGTTTGCATGAGTATCAATATCCCGGCCACTTATCGGCCGTCGGACGGCGAACCCTTTATGAATGAGCGGCAGCGCGAGTATTTCCGCCGCAAACTGATGGGCTGGAAGGAGGACATTCTCCGCGAAGCCCGCGAAACCATCCAGAACCTTCAGGCGGAAACAACACCCCATGCGGACCTGGCTGACCGCGCCTCCACCGAGGCCGAGCGGCAGCTGGAGCTGCGGACCCGCGACCGGCAACGCAAGCTGATCGCGAAAATCGATTCGGCCCTGCGGCGGCTGGAGGACGGCTCCTACGGCTTCTGCGAAGAAACCGGCGAGCCCATTTCGCTGAAGCGGCTCGATGCCCGCCCGATTGCCACCCTCTCCATCGAGGCGCAGGAGCGGCACGAGCGGCGGGAGCGGGTCTATCGCGACGACTGAACGACACGCGGCCGGACCCGAAGATCCGGCCGTGCCCCAGCCCGCCCATCTATGGCGAACTGAATTTCAGAATGGCATCAGGATGTCGAACACCTGGCTGCCGTAGCGCGGCTGCTGCACATCCGTGATCTGCCCCTGCCCGCCATAGGACACGCGGGCTTCCGCGATCTGCGACAGGTTGATGGTGTTGTTGCTGGTGATGTCTTCCGTGCGCACGATGCCGCCGATCTGCAAATCGCGCAGTTCGTAGTTCACGCGCACCTGCTGGTGACCGCTCACCACCAGATTGCCGTTCGGCAACACCTGCGTGACAAGGCCTGCAAGCGTGAGGTTGATGGTTTCGGAACGGTCCACGGCGCCCGAACCGACATTCGACATATCGGAGCCCATTTTCACAAGGCTCGCCGGATCAGCTCCGATGCTTGGTATCTGTGTCTCCAGCCCGAAGAAGTTCGTCAAATTTGCATTGTCCGAATTCGTTCGCGAGCGACTGCTCGAGTTCGAGATTTTGGCCGCATCGGCAATCGAGATGTCGATGGTGATGAGATCGCCGACGTGGCTAGCGCGCGGATCGTGGAAGAAGCTGCGCGAGCCCGGCGACCATAGCGAATTGGCCTGACGCGGGCCACCCGGCGCTTGCTCGGTCGGCATGGTCACCGGCTGGTAACTCGGCTGCGGAATCGGGCTCGCGATCGGCGCGAGCTTCGGCGGCTGACCGATGTTCTCAACCCGGTCAAGCGCGCTGCACCCGGAAAGCCAGACCGCTGCGGATATCAAGGCCGCGACGGCCCGTTGTTGAGCGAAAGAAATGTTGTCGTTGTCGGACATCCGTCGAATCCTTAGTGGCTGGCGGCAAGCTGTTGCAGGGCAATGGCCGTGACATCACCGGCGCGCGCCTGACCGGCGCCTGTCACCACGCCGGTGATCTGACGATAAGAAACCGGATTAAGAATGGTGACCGTTTCACCCATGCCACCTTCGGTCATCGCCTTGCCGAGGGCCGTGAGCGTCACCCCCGGTGCATCGAACGTCATCGTCACGGTCGAGCCTTTGGTTACCAGGATCGGGCGGCGCACATCGTCTCCGCGCAACGACATGCTCGCGCGCAACACGCGGCGCGCCTGCATGCCTGAGAGCTGGTCCATTGAGGTGACGATGCCGGAGACGTTCGGCCCGTTCGCTATAGTCAGATACGACAGGTCGGAGTCGGCAATTGTCTCGCCGCGCGCAATATCGTGCGCCGGCACCACGATGCGCATGCCGCCCACATCGGCGACGGCGGATGTCGCGATCACCAGGCTTGCGATAAGGATGACTGTACGGATCATCAGCTGCCTCCCATGCGGGCGGTGGTCTGCAGCATGTCATCGGCCGCGGTGGCCACTTTGGAGTTCATTTCATAGGCGCGCTGCGCCGAAATCAGCGACGTGATCTCCTCCACCGGATTGACGTTCGCGGTTTCGATAAAACCCTGCTGAATCGTACCATAGCCCTGCGAACCGGGCAGACCGGACTGTGGCGAGCCCGACGAGAGTGTCTCCAGAAATAGATTGCCGCCGACGGCCTGCAAACCGGATTCGTTCGGGAACCGCACCAGTTCGAGCTGGCCCAGCGTTTGCGGCGCCGTCTGGCCAGGAACAGTTGCCTGCACTTGCCCCTGAGCATTGATGGTGACACTCAACGCATTGTTGGGCACCGCAACCCCAGGCGCCACAGTGTAACCTTGGCTGGTGACGATCTGCCCTTCGGGCGACAACGCGAAATCGCCGGCGCGGGTGTACGCATCGGTGCCGTCGGGCTGTTGAATATGGAAATAGCCGGGGCCCTGAATGGCAATGTCGTACGGGTTGGACGTGGATTTCAGATCGCCTTGACTGGTGATGCGATACACCGCGGACGTCCGCACACCCGCGCCGAGCTGAATACCGGAGGGGATGATCGTTCCGGCGTCGGAAGACTGCGCGCCCGCCTGCTCCACATTCTGGTAAAGCAGGTCCTGGAATTCGGCACTTTGGCGCTTGTAGCCGGTGGTGTTCATGTTTGCGAGATTGTTCGCGATCACTTCCACATTGGTCTGCTGCGCCAGCATGCCGGTCGCGGCGATACTCAGGGCTCGCATAACGGTTTCTCCTTAGCTCTCGACCTGGCCGAGTTTGTCGATGGCCTGCTGCATCAGTTGCTGCTGGCTTTGCGCGAGATTGGCGGTGGCCTGATAGGCGCGCATGATTTCCAGCATGTGCGAAATCTCCACCACGGCGGATACGTTGGAGGACTCCAGCGCGCCCTGCTTCATGTTCGCTTTTTCAATCGGCTTGGCCTGCTGATCGGTGGAATAGAGGCTCGTGCCTTCCTTCTTCAGCGCGGCTTCGTTGTCGAAGCTGGCGAGTTTCACCTTCCCGAGCTGACCCTTGATCCCGGTCACTGTGCCGTCATCGGCAATGTGAATGTCGCCATCATCGGAGGTGACGGTGATCTCGCCCCCGTCACCCTGGAGAAGGTCGCCATCCTGTGTGGCGATGCGCCCTTGGGAATCCAACGTAAAATGGCCGTTGCGTGTATAGCGATCGGTGCCGTTGGCGTTCTTCACCGTGAAATAGCCGGGCCCGTTGATCGCCAGATCGAACGGCGCGCCGGTTTTTTCGACAGGACCTTCGCGCAGATCCCGGCCGATACCGGCATCCTGCACGAAGCTCATTGCCTCCGGCTTGTCTTCGCCTTCGACCACCGGCGGGTTGTCGACATATTCCTCGAATTTCATGCTCTCGCGCTTGAACGCCGGCGTCGACACGTTGGCGATGTTGTTCGCGATCACGTCCATCGAGCGGTAGGCCGCCAGCTGGTACGACAGATTGATGAGTAGCGTGTTGTCCATGGAGGCGGGGATCCTTTCTGGTCCGTCGCTTGGACCGAACGGTTTGCAGCCGCCATGCCATGCGGAAATCGAGCAATTCTGCGGCGTCCGCGCGGGCGGCAGCGCGTTCACCGGAAAACTCTGCCGGGTGAACTGTTACCTGGCTGGCGCTTTGAACCACTCCTTAACCACGTTTGCCTAAGGTCTGCCGCAGCCGATCAGGGCTCCGGGAAGGCGATGGCAAAGAAGGACAAGCCGGCAGAAACCGACGAGGTTGAGGTCACGTCTGAAGAGACCGACGCGGCCGAACCCAAGAAAGGTTTCATCAAGAAACTTCTCGGCAGCAAGAAGATGATGCTGATCGTCGGCGGCGGCGCGTTGCTGCTGCTGCTCTGCATCGGCGCCGGCGCCTACTTCTTTCTGTTCAGCGGCGGCAAGCCGTCGCAAGAGCAGATGGCGGAAACTCCGGCCATTCCGCTCACCCCGCCGCAGGTCGCCTTCTTCGACATGCCGGACGTGGTGGTGAACATCCAGACCGCGGACGGCACCCCGGCTTACCTGAAACTCGCGGTGTCGCTGGAGCTGAGCTCCGCTGAAGAGCGCTCCGGCCTGCAGGTGTTGAAGCCCCGCATCGTTGACCAGTTCCAGGCCTATCTGCGCGAGCTACGTGTGGATGACCTCAAGGGCAGCGACGGCGTGCTGCGGCTCAAGGAAGAATTGCTGCGGCGAGTGAATGTCGCGGCCGCGCCATATCCCGTGAAGGATGTGCTGCTCAAGGAAATGATTGTGCAATAACCATGACCGACAATATCCCCGCTTCCGACGAAATTGCACAGCTCGACTCCGGCAGCGCCGGTGGCGAGCGCATCCTCAACCAGGAGGAAATCGACAGCCTGCTCGGCTTCGACGTCAACGAAGATTCGATGCAGGACAAATCGGGCGTGCGCGCCATCGTCAATTCCGCGCTCGTCTCCTACGAACGCCTGCCGATGTTGGAAATCGTCTTCGACCGCCTGGTGCGGCTGATGACCACGAGCTTGCGCAATTTCACCTCCGACAATGTGGAAGTGAGCCTGGATAACATCACGTCCATTCGCTTCGGCGATTACCTCAACTCCATTCCCTTGCCGGCCATTCTGGCGGTGTTCCGAGCCGAGCAACTCGATAATTACGGCCTCTTCACAGTCGACTCGAACCTCATCTATTCGATCGTGGACGTGCTGCTGGGCGGTCGCCGCGGGACTGCCGCCATGCGCATCGAGGGCCGCCCCTATACCACCATCGAGCGCACGCTGGTGCAGCGGATGATCGAAGTCATCCTCAACGACATGTCGCAGGCCTTTGAGCCGTTGGCGCCGGTGAACTTCGCGCTGGACCGGCTTGAAACCAATCCGCGCTTTGCCGCCATTGCGCGTCCCGCCAACGCCGCGATTCTGGTGAAGCTGCGCATCGACATGGAAGATCGTGGTGGCCGCACGGAACTGTTGCTGCCTTACGCAACGCTGGAGCCCATTCGCAAGCTGCTGTTGCAGCAGTTCATGGGCGAGAAATTTGGCCGCGATTCGATATGGGAAAGCCATCTCGCCACCGAGCTGTGGTCCACGCGTGTGGAGATCGACGCCATCCTCGACGAGCAGAGGATGCCCCTCAGCAAGATCATGAATCTTCAGGTCGGCGAAACCGTGATGATGAACGCGGG
>DASXGS010000135.1:0-2877 GCA_036488975.1 Rhizomicrobium sp.
CATCGCGCCTCCGCGCGCTGTCGCCGTTCGATCCGCTGCTGCGCGACCGCGCGCGCGCCGAGCGGCTGTTCGGCTTCGCCTATCGCATCGAGGTGTATGTCCCACAGCACAAGCGGCAGCACGGCTATTATGTGTTTCCGCTGCTGGAGGGCGACCGGCTTGTCGGCAAGATCGACATGAAAGCCGAGCGCGACAAGGGCCGGCTGGTGGTCAAGGGACTCTGGATGGAGCCGGGCCTTTCGCTGGGCAAACTGCGCCGCGCCAGGCTGGAGCAGGAACTGGCGCGTCAGGCGCGATTTGCCGGCGTGCGCGACATTGTATTCCCCACCTCCGCGATCAAAACCGGCTAAACGGCGGCATGCGCTATTCGAGCCGGTTCTTTCTCTATGCGCCGTTTGTGTGGCTGTTGCTGCTGGCGGGTATCGCGGCGGTGCACTGGTGGATCGTCGCAAGCGCGTGGGCGAAGTATCTGGATGCGGCGAACGGGCACGAGATCATGCCGGGCGTGCGCATGAGCTTCGCGCAGAAGCGAATCGCGGGGTTTCCCTTCCGGACCGATACGATCCTGAAAAATCTGAGTCTGCAAGTGGCGGAAGCCGATGGCCCAGTGATCTGGACCACGGAAAACTTCGCCATGCACGAACTCACTTATGGCCGCGTGCAGGCAATTTTCGAGGCGGCGGGACGGCAGACGCTTTCATGGACCGATGCGCACAGCCGCGAGCATCGCTTCGCCTTTCTGCCGGGCACCTTCCGCGCCAGCAGCATTCTTGCCGATGGACGGTTGATCCGCTTCGATTCGCAGATCGTTGGCCTCGATGGGCAGGATTTTAGCGCCGCTGAAGGGCAATTGCACTTTCGCGTTACGAACAATGGCGTGGATGTCTTTCTTTCGCTTCGCGATGCCCATATCCGCGACGGATATGCCGCGACCCTCGGCCCGTCGATCGACAATCTGACCGTCAACGGTACGCTGGATCATGCGAGTAAACTACAGCCTGCGCTAAGCGGCGATCAGGCGCCGCAGAACGCGCTGGAGGAATGGCGTCAAGCGGGCGGCGCGCTAGCGGTGAAGGACGCTACGCTGACGAGGCACAAGGCGATCTCCCATTTCAACGGCAAGCTTGCGCTCGATTCCAATCACAACCTGGTCGGTGTACTTGCCGGCGCAACGCCAAATGCCAACCATTTCGCGGTTCTGAACTTCGCTGGCAGCCGGCTTGTCAGCTCAGGGCTTGCGCGGCCGTGAGCGGCCGAAGTTCGGCGCCGGCGTGTCCTGTCCCGCCTCGATGATGCTGCGGCGAATGGCGCGGGTGCGCGTGAACAGGTTAAACAGGGTTTCGCTGTCGCCCCAGCGGATGGCGCGCTGAAGCGCGGTCAGGTCTTCGTTGAAGCGCCCAAGCATTTCCAGCACCGCTTCGCGATTGTTGAGGAACACGTCGCGCCACATGGTGGGATCGGAGGCCGCGATGCGGGTGAAATCGCGAAAGCCGCCGGCAGAATATTTGATCACCTCCCCCTGCGTCACGGTTTCCAGATCGGCAGCGGTGCCCACAATGTTGTAGGCAATCAGGTGCGGCACGTGGCTCGTGATGGCGAGCACCAGATCGTGGTGCTTCGCGTCCATGATCTCGACTTCGCTGCCGCAGCGGCGCCAGAAGGCTTTCACGGTCTCGACCGCGCGCGGATCGCTGCCTTCGGGCGGAGTCAGCACGCACCAGCGCCCGTCGAACAATTCCGCAAATCCGGCTTCGGGCCCGGATTGTTCGGTTCCGGCAATGGGATGCGCCGGCACGAAATGCACGCCCGCAGGAATATGCGGCCCGACATCGCGGATTACGGCGGTTTTTACCGAGCCGACGTCGCTGACGATGGCGCCGGGCTTCAGGTGTGGCGCGATGGCCTTGGCGATCTCACCGAACGCGCCGACCGGTGTTGCCAGCACGACGAAATCCGCGTCCCGCACGGCGGCTTCGGGCATGTCATGCAGCGTGTCGGCAAAGCCGATGGCTTTCGCCGTTTCCAACGTTTCGGGACTCCGCGCGTAGCCCGAGATGTGCGCGGCCAAACCGGCTCGCCGGATCGCGTGCGCCATCGACGAACCGATCAGCCCGATGCCGAGCAGCGCCACTTTTGCAAACAGCGGTCTGGAATCGATCGTCATTGACGCGTCTTCGTGAATTCCGCGAGCGCTGCAACCGCGGCGCGATTGGCCTCTTCCAATCCAACCGTGAGGCGCAGGCACGCCGGCAATCCGTAGGCGCCGACAGGCCTCAGCGCTATGCCGCGTCCGAGGAGGAATTCGTCCGCCGCTTTCGCCATTTGGGGATTGTCGAAGTGCACCAGCACAAAATTTCCTGCGCTCTGGTCGGCGCACAGCCCGATCTTGCGAATTTCCTCGGTGAGCCAGCCGCGCCAGGTTTCGTTGTGCGCGACAGCGCGGTCGAGATGCCCACGGTCCCGCAAGGCGGCAGCCGCGGCGCGTTGCGCCGCGATCGAAACGTTGTATGGCCCGCGAAGGCGATTCAGCACATCCGCCACGGCCGCGGGGCAGAAGGCCCAGCCCACACGCAATCCCGCAAGCCCATAAATTTTCGAGAAGGTGCGCGTCATCACCACATTGTCGAAGCGGGATACCATCTCGATGCCAGATTCATAATCGTTGCGCCGCACAAATTCGGCGTAGGCCGCATCGATCACCAGCAGCGTCTCCGGCGGAAGTCCCGCGTGCAGGCGCCGCAACTGGTCGCCAGGCAGATAGGTTCCCGTTGGATTGTTGGGGTTGGCGAGATAGACAAGGCGAGTGCGCGCCGTCACGCGCGCCAGCATGGCATCCACGTCGACGCGCAATTCCGGTTCCGGCACCACAACTGGGGT
>DASXGS010000137.1:0-2715 GCA_036488975.1 Rhizomicrobium sp.
TCGCGAGTGGGAAAAGCATGAGGAAAATGGCCTTGGCGGGGCTGGCAGCGACGATGGTAGCGTGGAGCAACGGGGCAAGGGCAGACGACCAACCCTTCATCACGCTCTACACCACCGACACCGACACCCAATACGAGAAGGAGATCGAGCAGACCTTCATCTGGTCCAGCCAGAAGCCGCACCAGTCCTTCAATGGTTACCTCTCCCGCACCGAGATCGAATATGGCGTGACGGACGATTTCCAGATCTCCGGTTACCTGAACTATGAATGGGAGCGCAGCAGCCCCCATCCGCCGGTCGGACCGGATGAAACCTGGCGCGCGGTGAGTATTTCCGGCGAGGCGATCTACCGCTTTCTCAACCCTTACTTCGATCCCATCGGCCTCGCCGTCTATTTCGAGCCGACCTACGGTGACAACACGCGAGAACTGGAGGCCAAGCTTCTTCTTCAGAAAAACTTCTTCAACGATTCGCTGCGGACCGCCGTAAACTTCAATTTTGAAAACACCTGGGAACGTGAGGACGGCCAGTGGAACAAGGGCAGCGCCTTGGAAGTGTTTGCCGGCGCCGCCTATAACCTCACGCCGGAATGGTCGATCGGCGCGGAACTCAACAACGAGAACGATTACGAAGGCCTGTTTGGCAATTCGCACAACCGCACCACCGCCTGGTATGCCGGGCCAACCATCTCATGGGTCGGGCCGCCCTTCGTGGTACGGTTCGGCCCACAATTTCAGCTGCCGTGGGCGAGCGCACACGACCCTGTTCCCGGCACCATCTCCGATGGGTTTGTCACCGACGCCGAGCGCCTGCGGGTGGGCCTCCGCGTCAGCATGGACCTGCCATAGCGGCTGCGTAGGGGATTCACCTTAGGCGGCGCATGGCCGCACAAATTTGCACGCCCCACGGACATCCCCTGATTGCCTCGCGAGCCGATGCTCCGTAAAGATTCGCGACCGGGTGCGGGGACCCATCCTGTTGTTTCGCCAAGGTGTCGGAGTTCAATCATGGGGCGTATGCGCGTGGCCGCACGGTATCTGTTGCTTGGCGCTGCGGGTTTGCTGATCGCCTCTTGCGCCGAAGCACCGCCTCCCGCGCCCGCGCCGCCCCCACCGCTCCCGAAACCGGTTACGCTCTGGCCGACGCATGGCTGGCAGACTTCGACGCCGGAAGCGCAAGGCATCGACTCGAAGTGGCTCGCCTATGCCATCCAGACGATCCAGTGGAAGCACCTGCCGGTGCACAGCTTGCTGATCGAGCGGCACGGCTCCATCGTTCTCGACGCATATTTCTATCCCTTTGCCGACAACCGGCTGCACGATGTCGCTTCGGTCACCAAAAGCGTCGTCTCCACGCTGGTGGGCATTGCCCAGGCAAATCAGCAGATCGCGGACCTGAATTCGCCCGTGGTGCCGCTGCTCGAACCGTCCGCATCCGCATCCACCAAGGACGCACGCAAAGCACAGCTGACCTTGGCGCACCTGCTGAGCATGACCTCCGGCCTCGATTGTGGCGCCAAGGACGGACAAAGTTTCCTCCAACAGATGGAGCGCAGTTCGCACTGGTCCGCATTTGCACTGGACCGGCAGGAGACTGCCGATCCCGGCGCGCAGTTCAACTACTGCGCCGTAAACATGGAGCTGGTTTCCGCCTTGCTCAGCCGTAAAACCGGCGAGAGCGCCGCCCAGTTTGCCCAACGTGAACTGTTTCAACCGCTCGGCATTCAGAACGTTGAATGGCCGACCGATGGCGATGGTGTGAGCCACGGTTTTGCAGACCTGAAGCTCCAGCCTCGCGACATGGCGAAGCTGGGTTATCTGTGGCTGCACCATGGCATCTGGGAGGATCGGCAGCTCGTGCCGGCATCATACCTCGATGCCGCGCTAAGCCCCCATGCCGATGTGAATGTCGGCGTGAAATACGGCTACGGAATCTGGCTTTATCCCAACGGCCGCGCCGGCGGGCCCGCCGATTTCGAAGCCAATGGCAATGGCGGGCAGCGCATCGCCGTGATCCCCAGCAAGGACGTGGTGATGGTGGTCACCGGTGCCGGACTGGACGACAACGAAGTTGCCAAACTGCTCGCGCCCGCGGCGAAGTGGGACGCAGCTTTGCCGCCCAATCCGGATGCCGACGCCCAGCTCGCCGCATTGGTGACGCAAGCAGCCAATCCATCGAATTTGCGGCTGGCAACCACCACCCCGAATACCGTTCCCGCGCCGCAGCCCCGGCCGGAGCCGGCTTCGCACTCCTGAGCGCAGACTAGGCGAACAAGTCGAACGGGCGGCCGACCACGCGCGCTTCATGCTCCAGCAGCGCCCGCTTCAGCGGCAGGCCGCCGCCATAGCCGGTGAGGGTTCCGTCGCTGCCGATCACGCGATGGCATGGAATGACCAATGCGATGGGATTGGCACCGTTCGCCACGCCCACAGCCCGCGCCGAATTAGGCTGACCTACCTTGCGCGCGATTGCGCCGTAGCTTGTGGTCTCGCCGAACGGGATTTCGAGTAGCGCGTCCCACACCTGTTTGTGGAATTCCGGTCCGTCGGGCGCGAGCTCGAAATCGAAATCGCGACGCTTGCCATTGTCGTATTCCGTGACTTGGCGCTGCACATGCGCGAGCTTCTTCTCGTTGCGCTCGGCTTCCGGATCCACCTTCTCCGCGCCCTTGGCGCGAAGATGAAAGCGCAGGAGCCTACCCTCCTCATCAACCCA
>DASXGS010000156.1:0-2188 GCA_036488975.1 Rhizomicrobium sp.
ACAGCCACCGCGTCCGCCTTCCAGTAGATCACCTGTCCCGGACAATGATCCTGTGAAAGCAGGTTGAGCTTGTGAGCGGCGAAATCCAGCTCGATCTCGTAGTGTCGAAGGAAATCTTCCCCCAACAGTCCGGCGACAGTATCGTCCTCGCTGAGCCGCGACGGCTCCACCAGCACCGGTACGTCTGTGGCCTGCATGTCTCCGATCTGCAGGGTGGGGATGATGGCTTCCTCGCGGAACTCGCGGCCATCGGAGTCGAACATAGCGTTTCGACGAATGGTATGGGTCGCAAGCTGAAGATCCTGCACGGCCTGAGGATCCATGCTGCTAAGCGGCGCCCCGGTGTCGACCAGCATCGATTTGGTCGCGCCTTTGATCGACGTCGGAATGATGAGGCCGCCATGCCACATCGTCATGTCCAGCGAAGCGACCCGTGCGAGATGGCACTGGTCCGCTCTTGCAAGCGGAACGGCGGCGAACAAAACGGCCGCCGCGAACGCGAAACGCGTAGAAATCGACATCGAACCCTAGCCCCGGATTTGAGCGATTTTCCCCACTATCGGCCAGAAATCAACCGAACATTGTGGGTTATTCGGCTTCCCACACGGGTCGGCCGGAGCCGGGGAGGCCGAGGCGCGGCCATTTCTCCGTCACGGTGCGAATGACGGACTTATCCATGCGGATGAGGCGCCCCCATTCGCGCGTGCTCTCCGGTGGCCATTTGTTGGTCGCGTCCAGCCCTATCTTGGAACCGAGGCCGCTCTCCGGCGATGCGAAATCGAGGTAATCGATTGGCGTGCGCTCCACGATGGTGATGTCGCGCGCCGGATCCATGCGGGTTGCGATCGCCCACATCACGTCTTTCCAACTGCGGGCATCGATGTCGTCGTCCACCACGATCACCCATTTGGTGTACATGAACTGGCGCAGGTACGACCACACTGCCATCATCACCCGTTTGGCGTGTCCGGGATAAGCCTTCCGCATGCTGACCACCGCGATGCGATAGGAGCAGCCTTCCGGCGGCAGCCAGAAATCCACAATCTCGGGAAATTGCTGCTTTAGCAGCGGAATGAAGACCTCGTTCAGCGCCTCGCCGAGGATGGACGGCTCGTCAGGCGGTCGCCCGGTATAGGTGGAGAGATAGATGGGATCACGCCGCATGGTGATGGCGGTGACGGTGAACACGGGGAAGCGCTCCACCGTGTTGTAGTAGCCGGTGTGATCGCCATAGGGCCCTTCGTCGCAATAGTCGGTGAGTGACACCTCGCCTTCGAGCACAATCTCCGCTTCCGCCGGCACCTTGAGCGGCTGCGACACGCAATCGGCGAGCTCCAAACGCGCACCGCGCAACAATCCGGCGAATTGATATTCCGAAAGCGTGTCCGGGACCGGGGTGACGGCGGCAAGGATGGTTCCCGGGTCGGCGCCGATCACCGCGGCAGCAGGCAGCGGTGCGGTGCTCTCCTTGCCCCAGCGCGCGTGATGTTGCGCGCCGCCGCGATGCCGCAACCAGCGCATGATAGTCTGGCTCTTGTTCAGCACCTGCATGCGGTAGATGCCGAGGTTGTAGTTGTCTTCGCGCGCCTCGCCGGGTCCCTTCGTCACCACCAGCGGCCAGGTGATGAGCGGCGCCGGTTCGCCCGGCCAGCATGTTTGAACGGGCAGCCTGCTCAGGTCGATGGCGTCGCCCTTGAGCACGATGTCCTGGCACGGCGCCTTGCCCACCGTCTTCGGGCGCATGCTCATGGCCGTCTTGACGAGCGGCAGCAGCCCCATCGCTTCGCCCAGCGAGCGCGGCGGCTCGGGTTGTCGCAGTGCGGCGAGCAATTCGCCCACCTCACGCAAGGAGCCGGCATCGCTGCGCGCGGTACCGCCCAAGGTCACGCCCATGGCGACGCGTCGCACCGTGCCGAACAGATTCACCAGCACCGGAACATCGCTCTCGCTTCCGTCGGCGCGAACGGGCCTCTCAAAGATCACCGCGGGTCCGCCTTCCGCGATCAGCCGAGTCTGGATCTCCGTCATCTCCAGCACGGTAGATACGGGTTCGGTCACACGCACCAATTGACCGGACTGTTCCAGCTTGGAGAGGAAATCGCGGAGGGAGCGGTAAGCGACCATGGCAGGCGCGCTACGCCTCGTTCGCCACTGTCCACTTGGAGGGTGCAGCGTGGCGCACCCCATA
>DASXGS010000186.1:0-2131 GCA_036488975.1 Rhizomicrobium sp.
GCAGACGGATTCCGCAGTGGCACTGCGATCCGGTTCGTCTTCGCCATAGGCCGTGGCCACGCCGAAGGTGAAGAAGGTTTCCCAGCGCACGCCGGAAGGATCGTTCACCCACGCCTTGTTTGATTGTGCGTAACAGCAGGTGGTGGATTGCTGATCGCGCGTGTTCTTGCCGGCTGCTTTCAGTCGGCCGGCAAAATCGCGCAGCTCGCCATCCGTTTCGACCTGAATACCGAGGTGATCGACACCTGCTGTCCGCTCGCGTCGGGAGATCGCAAGATTCACCTTCGGATCGTCCAGCATCCATTTTGCGTAGTCGGATTTGAGGACGCTCGGGGCCGCGCCGAACAGAGTCGAATAGAAGCCGATGGACTTCTCCAGATCCTCAACGGCGATGTGCACGTGCAGGCGTTTCATGTCGCCCTCCTCTGGCTGGTTCGCAACAACGGCTGGCGACCGCGACGAGCGGCGCACAGATTTCGGCGCGGCCACCGCAGCAATCCTCCGTGAGGAAGATCATGAGATCGCGCATGGCATCGAAATCGACGGCGTAGATGATCGAGCGGCCCTCGCGTCGCGCGCGAACGAGACCTGCATTGGAGAGGACCAGCAACTGCGCCGACATGGTGTTGGCAGGCGTTTCCATGCGCCTGGCAATTTCCCCTGCGGGCAAACCTTCCGGTCCGGCTTTCACCAGCAGCCGGAACACTTCAAGCCGGGCCTCTTGCGCCAGCGCTGACAGCCGCCTTACGGCGCTAATCGTTTCCATATTTCATAGATTGTAGAAATATAGCCGGCATGTCAACACGCGCCTTGGATGACTCCCAACGATCAGGTTGGAACGAGACTTTTCTTGCCCTGCGCGGCGAGCAACTGCACGGCGCTCTTGTCGAACGAAACGAAAGTCTCGCCACCCAACCAGCGACCCTCGTAGGCAAGCACGCCACCGGCGAAATCTTCGCCCTTCTCAAGCATTTCGAGTCCGGCTTCCACCGCCGCGCGGTTGACAACCACGTTGACGCTGTCAACCAGACGCCGGACCGCCTCAGCAATTTCGACTGCCGCAATCTCGTAGCCGCGGGACATCATCCAGACGAACTCACATAGCGCCGGCAGCGTCAACGCGACAACGTCTGCGCTCTCGAGGATGGCTTTTGCGGCACGGCCTTGATGTGGATCATCCTTTACAACGGCCCGCAGCAACACGTTCGTGTCGGGCGTAATCTTCAACGTTTGCCTGCCCAGGCTTCTTCGGTAATCCTTTTGATGTCTTCGATCGAAAGCCGCCGCTTGCTCTTGAACATGTCGAATGCGTCCGATATCCGCCCGGTTTGGTGTGCGGCGCGGATTTCGATCACGCCGTCCGGCAGCTTGTCGACGGCCACCGCGTCACCGGGGCGAATGCCAAGATGCTGCAGGAGCTCCTTGCGAAGCGTCACCTGCCCTTTTGCGGTGACGGTCAGCTTGCTCATACAGTGCGAGTAAGGCAAAACAGCCTTACCGTCAAGGCTCACACCGCGTTGTCGCGGTCCGACTTGTCTGGTCGATCCCCGCGTGCGGCTAGGGCCGCAGCGCGCGCACCAGAAACCGGCTCAGGTTCCGCACCACGGTTTCGCGGTCGCGGCCCGAGCGGAATCCTTCCGCCGCCGCCTGGTGAATGGCGCCTACGATCGCCTGCCCCACCACCTCGGCATCGTAATCAGCTGAGGCCCGGCCAGCCCGCGCAACCTCATGCACTGCCTTGGCCCAGTCCGCCCCCCACCGTTGCATCAGCGGCGTCGCCTGCACGCCTTCCGCATCGATCACCGCTTCGTCCGTCAACGCGGCCCCCAGAACACCGGGATGAGAGTGCGCGTAGTCATAGAGGGCATTCAGCGTGGAGGCGATCAGCACCTCGAGCGTTGCATCCTTCGGCACGCGCCGTTGCAGGTATTCGTCGAGTTCGTTGCGCGCATCTTCCACGAACGCCAGGAAGCACGCCCGCTTGTCCGGAAAATGCAGGTAGAACGTGCCGTGGCCGAGGCCCGCCTCGCGCGCGATATCCTGCGGACGGGTAGCGTGATAGCCGCGCTCCACGAACAGCTTGCGCGCCGCGCGCTTCAGCTTCGCAAGACTTTCCGGTTTGCGCCGGGCT
>DASXGS010000223.1:0-13615 GCA_036488975.1 Rhizomicrobium sp.
ACCAGCATGCTGCTCAGCGGAATTTCGAAATCGCGATACGTCGATCCGATGGATTCGAAGGCGACAATGTATGCGCCCTTCTGCTGCCACAGATTGAGCTGGCCTGCGCTCAGCACCGACGCTTTCAGCGATTTCGCCGAGGAGTTGGGGAACAGCGGCGTCGTTACCGCTTTGCCGTTGTAGGTGTAGGGCTGATAGACGGTGAGCGAATTGAAATCGAGCGGCGACTGCGACGCTTCGACGTCAAGTTCGCCCCAGCCATAGACCGGATCGACGCCCGGCGCGCCCAGATCCTTCGCCGACCGGAAGATGATCTGCGCCGTTTCGTTGGCGTGCTGATCGAGCCATGGCCAGCGTTCCTCCAGCAGCGCCACTGCGCCGGTGACCAGCGGCGCGGCGAACGAGGTGCCGCTCATGCGCGTCACGCCGCCATTGTTGTCGGACACAAGGATCAATTCGCCGGGCGCCACGATGTAGTGGTCCATCAGCTTGTTCTGTTGGGCGCAAAGACCGAGGATGGTGAAGCAGGCAGTGCCCGGCGTGTTCGAGAACGGAGAGATCTGGCCGGTCGGTCCTAAAGAGCCGACGATGATCAGATTATTCGGTGGTTCGAGACCCAGAAGCCACGGCACGTTCTGCGTCTGCGCCACGCCTTCGTTGCCGGCCGCTTTTACGATGACCAAACCCGACTTGCGGCTACTGAGCAGTGGACCGCTGAGGATGTTGACCCATTCGTTGGATACTGTCGTCCCCGGCACGCCGAGTGACGCGTTCACCACGTGCGCGCCGCTGTCATAGAGCGCGGCGATTCCCGTCGCGACGTCGCTCCAGCTCGCGGTGCCGGTGGCGTCGAACGGGTTGTAGAGATGGATGATGGAGTTGGGCGCCACACCCATGACGCCGGTGCCGTCCTGCTGGGCGGCGATCAGGCTGGCGACCGCGGCGCCGTGGTTGTTTACGTACAGATTGTACCCGCCGATGAAGCTCAGATTGGCGACGTCGGCGCCGGCTGCGTTGACGGTGGAATCCAGCACGCCGACCACGGCTTTGTTCGTGCCTTCGGTTTGGGCCAGCATTGGCGACCAGTCGATCGACGGCATCCACCAGTCGATATGATCGACCCCGGTGAAATTCATCAGCCCGTCGTAGAAGTTCAGGAAGAAATACGAGCGTGTGGCCACATCGGTGTTGGCCAACGATGTGGGATCGTTCGGGTCGATGCCGTACCTGGACAGCATGTCGTTGGCGAAGCCGGCCCAGAAATCCTTGCCGGTGTATTTCTGCACCTGGGAGCCCCAGACTTGGCCGGCCTGATTGAGAAACGCCATGAACTGCGCTTGCAGGCCGGAATAATCGGTGGCGTTGGCGGATTGCAGGTTGGTCCAAGCGGTATTGATGGCGCCCCATTGCGGCCCGGCATTCTGCCAATACGGTCCGACCGTTGCCCAGAATGGATTGATGTTGCCGTAGAAGGGATTGATGGTGCCCCAGAACTGGTCGGTGTTGCCGTAGAAGGGATTGATGGTGCCGTAAAACGGGTTGATGTCGCCCCAGAACGGCCGGATATCGCCCCAGAAGGGGCTTATCGTGCCGTAGAACGGGTTGATGTTGCCATAGAACGGATTGATCGTGCCGTAGAACGGATTGATGGTGCCGTAAAAGGGCTCGATCGTCGGGTTGGCGGGCGGCGATTCAGGCGACAGCCGCAGCAGGCTTCCTGCCTGTGCGCCGCTTGCGCTGATCATGCAGGCCAACGCCGCGCCCGCCATCAGTATTTTACGCATCATCCCGCCCATCCCACTTCGAGTATGATTTGCGTAAAATTGTTGCGATGGGCGCCTTACCCGCGGGTTAATTCAATCCTACACACTCACCTTTCGCTAAGACGCGTTTAATTTTTCGTTGCGTCTTGCGCGAGTGGCACTGAAGAACGGCGAATTCTTCTCGCGGAATAGGTTTCACGCGAAAAGATGCGGGGCAGGACTGCCGCGTTGAATAGGGGAGGGGTAGCCAGTATGGTCCGCCGCCTCCTGCGATGGGGCGTCGCCAAGCGGTAAGGCACCGGATTTTGATTCCGGCATACGGAGGTTCGAATCCTCCCGCCCCAGCTCCGTTGCCGTAAGGGCCGCAGCCTTGCCAATGCGGCCGTTGCGAGGGAGGGGAGGGGCCGCTATAAGGCGCGTCCCGCCTGGATTTCGGAGAGTAGCTCAGCCTGGTAGAGCACCACGTTCGGGACGTGGGGGCCGGAGGTTCGAATCCTCTCTCTCCGACCATCCTTTTCACCGGAAGAAAAATTGCCCCAGCCCTCACGTCTTCAATTTCGGGCAGCGAACATTGGTTTTTCCAGGCCCCCTTCGGGGGGCCGCGCGAGCAGGGCGCGCGGAGTCGGGCGCCGCTCCGGCGCATGACAATTACGACTAGTTTTGAACTGCTGGAGTTCGGTGCCGCGTAGGCAAGCATGATGACCTCCTTCCGGTCCTCTGCTTCCCTATCGGTCCTCCATGTTCCCCAATTCGATGGCTGGTACGCACGCGTCCGCCAACGGTTAATAAAGTCTTAATAGCAGAAAAAAATGGTTAATGTCAAGCAGAAAGACGGATTCGGTCGCGCTCTTTCCCGCATGCGCAATTTCTGCAAATCGAGACTCCCGGAATCAGTACGGGCTTTGGCCGATGTAGTTGCCCTGCGGGCTATACCAGCAAACGAGGAAGTTCATGCGCCCGTTCGCCGCCGTACCGCAGCCAATCTCCGTCGTGCCGCGCCAAATCATCTGGCTGTAGTGCAGCACGGAAGCTTCGCTGCCGTCGCGCGAGACTTGCGGAAACATGCCGCGCTGGAACATCGTTTTCTCGTTCGCCCAGATCGACAGCATCTGCGGCAGCGATGTCTGCGTGCCCCAGCCCACGGCGATGTTCTCGCCGACGTTTGCTTCTCCGCTGTGCTGGAGCTGGTTGCGACTGGCCACTGTCTTCGCCCACTGCGCGGCGCCCTGCGCAAGCCGGTCGGACCAGCGCAGCGGCGCGATGCTCAATTCCGCACGCAATCGGTTGTGCGCTGCCAGAATGGCGGCCTGATCGGTGGCGACCGGCGCGGCCGACGCAGCGGTATGGATTACGGCTAATGTCGCGACGCTCAGGCAGAGCTGCGAAAAACGATGCATCTGAACCATCCCCGACGGATTTCGGAGACTATAGCGCGACCGGGGCGGCGCTGCACTCAGGTCAATAGGGAACCTGGCCGATGTAGTTGCCCTGGGGGTTGTACCAGCAGACCAGATAGTCGGTGACGCCGTTGTTCGCTATGCCGCAGCCGACCTCGGTCGTGTTGCGCCATACCATCTGGGTGTAGTGGGCGACCGATTCCCAGTCGCCGGTGCTGGAGACCGCCGGAAATGTGCCCGGGTGATAGTAGGCTCTCTCGCGTATCCACATATCGATCAGGCCGTTCAGGCTGGCGCCAGCGCCCGACC
This sequence comes from Rhizomicrobium sp., assembly GCA_036488975.1. GTDB lineage: Bacteria > Pseudomonadota > Alphaproteobacteria > Micropepsales > Micropepsaceae > Rhizomicrobium. The sequence continues at coordinate 3,470 of DASXGS010000223.1, forward strand.
AGATCGCCAAGTTTTCGCCGACGCCCCCGGTGCCGCTGTGCCGCATGACGTTCAGACCGGCGATCACTTTGGCCCAATTCAGGGCTCCTTGGGCCAGCTTGTCCGACCAGCTGAGCGGCGGCAGTCCCAGCCCCGCGCGAACCTTGTTGTGCGCGGCAAGAATTGCGGCCTTGTCCAGCGCGAGCGGTTGCGCCGCAGCCGTGCCAACGAATAGCGCAAGCGCGCCGGCAGCGAAGAGCGCGTGACGCAGAACCGCGCGAAATCCGCGTATGTCGGACAAAACCCCTCCGGCCACGTTGGTAGAGCCAAGGTAATGCGATTTACGCTGAAGATCACGTACGTATTTTTCGCGGCCTCTGCTTGGCGCATCTCTTTTGTTAAGGAGCTAAGTCGCTGCAGGCTTTCACGGTTCGCCGCTGCTGGTACCTATCGACGCGATCATCCAAGCCATTGCTAAGTGTTGGAACGGACTTCAGAAGGGATTTTGATCGAAGAAATTGCCCTGTGGGTTGTACCAGCAGACCAGAAATTCCGTGCGGCCATTGTCGGCCATACCGCATCCGACCTCGGTTGTATTGCGCCAGACCATCTGCGTGTAGTGCGCCACCCTTTCCCACTCGCCACTGCTCGCGAGCGCCGGGAAGGTACCTGGCTGGAAGAATGCCTTCTCGTTGGTCCACATGTCCATCATGTTGTTCAATGTCGGACGGTGCCCCCACCACATGGCAAGGTTCTCGCCCACGTTCGGGGTATGGCTGTGAACCATCTGGTTGCGCGCCGCCAGCACGTTTGCCCATTGCTGTGCGCCCGCCGCGAGCTGTTCTGACCAGTGCAACGGAGGAACGCCGAGAGCCTCGCGATAAGTGTTGTGCAGCTGCACAATCTCGGATGCATCGAGTGAACAGGGAACGTGAAGAACAACATCGGCCGAGGCATCCGGCGCTGCCAGCGCCACAGCAAGGGCGCCAGCGGCGCTGAGCCAGCCGGTAAGGCGGCGAAGAAGCTTGCCGACAGGAAGAGTGGGACTTCGGAACGGGCGAAGCATGAATGCCGTCGCTGAAGAATGCGAGCAATAGCTTCCCGAATTTCTTTAAACGGCTCTTCAATCGCAAAGCACGCGTTCTAAGGAATGCGTTAACGACCATTTCACTGCACAGGGCGCAGAGGGTTCAGCTTGGCAGGCGATTGGTTTTCGCGATCTCGCCGAGCCAGTAAGCTGAGGGCTTCGGTTTGCGCGCGAAGGTGGCGCGATCAACTTCCACGAGGCCGAACTTCGGCCGATAGCCCTCCAGCCATTCAAAATTGTCGAGCAGCGACCAATGAATGTAGCCGCGCACGTCGATACCGTCGGCGATACAGTTGTGCACGCCTTGCAGTGCGCGGCGCGTGAAGGCGATGCGGCGGGAATCGTCTTCCGTGCCGATGCCGTTTTCGGTGACGAGAATCGGGCAGCCGGTCGCGCGCGCGGCTTCGCGGATAGTCGCCTCCAGTGCTTCGGGGTAGAACTCGTAGCCCATCTGGGTGAGTTCGGCATCCGCCGGCGGCGCCAGCAAGCCCTTCGCACCGAAACGAACGCGCGTGTAAGTCTGCACACCGACGAAATCGTCGCCGCGCAGCGTTTCCATGAACTGTCCGTCCATCAGATGGCTTGCGGCTTTGCGCAGCGCTTCTCCGCCGGGTTCCGCCTGCCAATCCTGCATGGCAAGCGTGATCCCGATGGGGCAGGTGAGTCCGGCGGACTTCAGCGCTTCGTAGCCGCTGCGATGGGCCGCGATAAGGTTTGGCGAAGCCTTGTGGCCGTTGCACACGAGATACGGCGCAAAGCGCTCCGCGTCCCAGGCGCTGGCGCGGACAAATGACTTTAGCGACTCCGGCTGCCGCCATGGTTTGCCGCTCATAGCTTCGCGCTGCGCGGTGATGAGAATGGGGACGTTCGCTTCGTTGATGGTGCAGGCGTAGCCGATGAGATCGCCGAGCGCGCGGCCGGCGCGCTCGCAATAGCGAGCAAAACGGCCGACAGATTTTTTGTCCTCCCAGCCGCCGTCGCGCGTGAACCAAAGGGGCGCGGTGAAATGATGGAATGTGACTATGGGGATGATCGCCGCAGCATGACAGGCCGCAATTACGCGCCGATAGTGATCGAGCGCCGCTTGCGAGAAGAAGCCTTCCTCCGGCTCGATGCGCGCCCATTCGATGGAGAAGCGGTAAGCGCCGAAGCCGAGCCCTTTCAGCAGCGCGATGTCTTGCTCGTAGCGATGATAGTGGTCGCAGGCATCGCCGGAGGGTTCGGCGAACAGGCTGTCCTTCGCCCATTCCATCGACCACAAGTCGCTGGCGATATTACCGCCTTCGACCTGATGCGCGGCGGTTGCCGTGCCCCAGATGAACCCCTTCGGAAAATCGCCTGCCATATCCTCTCCTCCGTATTCACCGGCGGAGAGGATATCGCCGCATGCATCAGAACACGATGCCGGTTTCGACCATCAGCCGGGTCTGCGACTTGTTCGAGAAGTTGTGACCCAACGCGAAGCCCGGCGTGATATCGCTGGCGCCGACATAGGACGCATCGGCGCGTGCGAAGAACACGCCATATTGCACCGTTGGAGTGACCGTCAGCGACCAGGCTTTGCTGCCGGGGCCGTAGAGCAAGCTCGGAGCACCGTCCGCAAGATCGCCGGAAGAGTCTTCGTATTCTGCGCGCCCCGAGAGGCTGAAATGCGGCGTCACTGTGTAGGTGGCGAGCAGCCCCATCCCCCACATGGAGGCGGCGCGCGGAATGCCGAGCGAATCGCTCGATGGTACACGGCTGTACTGAATGTACGGGTTAATCACCCACGGGGCGGAATTGTATGTGTAGAGCAGGTTCAGGATTTGACTGTTGTTTTGGAAAAACGGCGTGGCGAAGGTGCTGTAGTCCGTCTTGCCGATGTTGGCGCCGCCGGCCAGCGCGATGGTGTTCGAACTGTCGATCGCATAGGAGGCGAGGCCGGAAATCCAGTTGAAGCGGTCGGAGTAATAGCCGTCGTTCCACGACACTGACAGCGACAGGGGACCGCTGCTGTAATTCACCTGAACGCCGCGGCTCACAGCCGGCTCCTGATTCCACAACAGGCCGCGCTCGATGTTCATGTTCTCGAAGGTGAAACTGTATTCAGCGCCGATCAGCGTAGGCAGCTTCCCGGCCTGAACCGAGAAATTGTCGGCGAGCGCGATCTTTACGAACGCCTGCGGCACGTAGCCGAACGTGTCGCGCGTGATCTTGTCGACCTTGAAATACTCCGCGCCGAGCGAGGGCAGGGAGTACGCTCCCGCCTGCACATAGAACTGCAGCCAGCCGTCGGTCTTTTGCACAAAGACCTGCCCGTTACTGAGATCGGCGACGGTGTTGTGGTCGCCCGGCATTGGGTGGTCTTGCCACAAGCCCAGGCCAGTCAGCGCGCCGGTGATGTAGATCTTCCCACCTGGTCCGGCATCGACAGAAAATGGACTTGGATCGGCGACAATCGGGCCAGACATGGCTGGAGTGGTCATGGGGTCGGCAAGGCCCGGAGAGACAGCCGCAATTACCATGGCGGCGACAATCGCGACCGAAAATTTCATGGAAAGCTCCTTTGCTGCTATTTTCGTAAGCATTGTGTGCGTTGCAGCGAAACACAATGCGGTGCAGCATGGAGGCTATTTACGTCGCAGGGGGAATCAGGCGGTTTTCTTATGCGCTGTTGTTGCAGTGCAACAGAAAGGGCGATCAGCGTCGGTTGGCCAGCGCCAAGGCCAGATGTGAGCCGCTATCTACAAGCAAGGTCTCGCCGGTGATCTGCCCCGATTCGGGCCCCGCCAGAAAAAGGATAGCATTGGCGATGTCCTCCGGACCCGCCACCTGCTTCAGGGGATTAACCTCCGCAACGCCCGCCGCAATGCGCTGACTCCCCTCTTCTCCGAATCGCCGGGAAAACCATTCCGTCGCGACGTATCCCGGACAGACCGCGTTGACACGAATCTCGGGGGCGAGCGCGCGCGCCAGCGACAGGGTGAGGGTGTTGAGTGCGCCTTTCGTCGCAGCATAGGCAATCGATGAGCCCACACCAAGGATACCAGCGATGGAGGAAACGTTCACTACGGTGCCACGCTGCGCCTTGAGCTGCTCTTGCGCCGCGCGAATCATCTGGAAAGGGCCGATCACATTCGTGGCGTAGAGTGTCGCAAAATCTTCACTGCTCAACGCATCCAGGTCATCGTGTGCGGCAAATTTCGTCGTGCCGGCGTTGTTGACGACGATGTCCACCCGTCCCCACGCCTCGACCGCAGCAGCGACGAGGCTGCGGCAGTCGGAATCTTGCGCGACATCGGCACGGACGGCGCGGGCCTCACAGCCTTCTGCCCGGGCAGCCGCTGCCGTCTGCTCGGCCTCCGCCACACTGCTGCGATAATTCACGAGCAAGTTTGCCCCGCGGCGAGCGAGCGCGATGGCAGTCGCCGCGCCGATGCCCGTGGCCGCCCCGGTCACGATCGCAACTTTGCCTTTGAGCGTTTCCATGCGTAAGTGCCCCACCTATCCTCTGCCACGGCAATCCTAAACCATGGCGATGTCCTCTCAAGCGGCGATTCGGGGTAGCGAACAGGTTACGTTGGCCGAAAATGCATCGGCCAGAGTCGAGCGCATGACCCGCGTGATCCTCATCCGGCACGGGCGGCCCCATCTCCCTATTGCCCCCCGCACCTCGCATCGTGGCTTCCGCGAGTACATCGACGCATACGAAGAGGCCGGCCTCGACCCACAGGATGCCCCGCCGGAAGAACTGCAGGATCTGGTGGCGGAAATCGCCGCCGTGTTCACCAGCGACCGCAGGCGCGCGCAAGAGAGCGCCAGGGCGGTTGCGCCCAACGCCGAACTGATCGTCGATCCGCTGTTCGTGGAGGCGCCGCTTGCCAGCCCGCGCATTCCACTGCTGCGCATGAAAGTGCCGAAATGGGCCGTTGTTGCCCGCGTGCTGTGGTACGCAGGCTATCACCCGGCAATCGAGAACTATCGGAAGGCGAAACACCGAGCGGCGCAAGCGGCCGGCATTCTCATCCGGCGCTCACGTGCCGACGGCGCGGCGGCACTCATCGCGCATGGTTATTTCAATTTTCTCATCGGCCGGGAGTTGCGCCGCCGCGGCTTTCGCAAATCGGGCACGCACCGTGCCATGTTTTGGAATGCGGTGGTCTACGACCGGAAAGCCAGCTGACCGTACAGCACTGCCTACTGCGGCGTAGGCCCGACCGGCTGTTCCATGTGGCCGCGCGGGCCTCGCCCGCTGCCGGCGTTCATGCGACGGGCTTCGCGCCGCTGGCGCTTCTTCTGGAGCAGCGTCTCGCGCACATTCGCGGGCAACGCATCCCACTTGGCCTGCAGGTCGGCGATCTTCGCCTGCTTTTGCGCTTCGGACATGTGAGACCACTCGGCGCGCAGCCAGCCGTGGCGCTGCTCCCGCGGCAGCCCATGCAAGCGACCGTGTTCCTCGCGCCGCCACATCACCTTGAGCTGGTAGGGCAGGCGGTCGGCGTGACGCCGGGGTTGTAGCCGCTCGGCCGCCGCGCCTACGGGCCGGTGGTCGCCGTAATCCGCGGGCAAGGCGGACGTTGCTGCGAGCGCGGCAACCACGCCGGAAAGACACAGAATGCGAATCGACATGGGACTCTCCTATCGGCGCCGCCGATGGCGCCGGCTGAGCCTCTCCAGCGTCTTTAGAAGCGCCCCAATGCGGCAATTTCAAGTCGCGGGCGCATGAATTGTCCGCAATCCGCACCCGCGTGCTCGTGGTGGCGCCAGCTCAGGCCTTTCTATGATCGCGCACGTTGGACCACATCAGGAAGGACACAGCATAGGCCACCGCCACCACGAGCGTGATCGTGGCGATGTCGAGCAGCCGTTGCGGCCGTGTCGTATCGGTGGGGTAGGAGGGAGTCGCTACGGGGATCACGAAGACCTGCTGCTGGTTGGCAAGCCCCGTCGCTGTGGCCAGCGCCGATTGCGCTGCAGAGAGCCGCAACTCGGCCACTGTCTGCTCGTAAGGGATCTTGGCCACCTGCACCGCCTTCACCGCGTTACCGAGCTCGTCGCGCGCATACGTCATGGTCTGGGTCTGCATCAGCGAGGCCTGCGCATTCATGAACTTCTGCGTCTGAGCCACAATCTCGCGCGCTATGGCTTGGGAGCGATGGGGATCGTAGTCCAGCACATCAATCGAGAGGAGGCCGTTCGTGGTGTCCGGCTCGACATCCAGCATGTTCTGATAAAAGTGCAGAAACTCGTCGTCGCTGGCGGGGAACCATAGGCGCCAGAATGGATTGCGATCGCTCGAGGCGTAAGTGCTTCGCAAATGGAATTTCTGGTCGAGGATTTTTAGCATGTCGGGCGATTCGATGTAGTCATACAGCTGCTGAACCTGGCTGCCGCCTGCCGTCGACCCCAGAAAGCCGCCCAGCAGGCTTGAACTCGCCGAAGATTTATTCTGGACGGTGATGATGCTGCTGGAGACGTACATCGACTCCGCAAAGACGAAATAATAGACGGTAGACAGACAGACCGCCGCGGCGATCACCGTCCAGAAGGAGAGACGGCCGAGAATTTGCCGCCACGTCTCGCGGAACTGCTCCCAAAACCGCCCAAGCAGTTCACCAAAGCCGATGCCGCCCGGCGCGGCCTGCCCCTCCGAAATCACGCTGGGGGCGGTGCGGTATGAATCTGACACGGCAGGCCTTCCTGACTGTGGTGGTTTCCGGTGGTTGGGGCCGGTCCAGCATAGGACCGTGCCTAGAGAAAGTCATCCGTCAGGGAGCCCTCTTCCGAATCTGGAACGAACTCCTCTGCATCCTCTACAGGCCTCTTTTTCGCGAGGCGTTCGAGGTGCTCGTTCGCGGCGTCCATGTCGTCGTAGTAAACCGCGCCAGTTTCCTCGACGACGTACGCCCGATCACAATAGGCGCGGGCCGCCTTCCCGGAGGAGGTTGCGATCAATATCCCGCTGCGCTTCGCCAACTCCGCGATGATGCCGGCATACTTCTCACGCTCATCCTTTTCACCAATGTTCGTAGTGGTGAAAAAATACGTGTCGAAGGGCAGACAGGCCCCCAATGCGAAACAAAAGCGCGAAATCGCTCCCTTCGGGCAATAGCTCATTCTCTCCATTGCCAGATCGCCAATCCCCGCCATTTCGATGACACGGTCGATGAAAGAACTCTGGTCCATCTCGTACAGGCGCGCGATGAAGCGCGCATTGGCCACGAAAGTGCGATGATCGTGAATAAATCTTGCTTTCGGTAGCGGCCAGGACAGCCGGCACCTGCAGAACACCAGTCCCGAATCTGGCGCGTTGGCGCCGCAGATTACGTCGATCAGCAGGCCCAGGGCCGGGCCGCTGGGCGAAAGAATCGCGACATGCTGGTCAGGTTCGATCCGCATGCTGATGTTGCTCAGGATCGCGGGGGTGAGCGTCCGCCTTGTTCGCATGCTGACGTCTTTGAGCTCAATCGTCATGGCAGCCCACGCGCTTAAACGTACGGAACGCGGCGCATAAAGCGCTCGACCGAAAGTCCGAACAGCAGCAGTACGAGCGTGCATTGAATCATGTAGATCGGATTGGCAATCGGCGAGCTGTACGTTTCGAACCAGCCATCCCGCGCCAGTTCCGTGGCGTGAAACAGCGGATTCCAGCTCAAATACGGCCAATATTGCGACGGAACATCCCGGGCACAAAAGAACATGCCCGATCCCATTCGGACAGCGAAGGAGAAGTAGCTCATGAACTGCTTCATGGGTGGGAATACGCGCAACGCGCCGCTGAACGTGAAGCCCACCCCCAAGCCCATCAGCCAGCTGATCAGGATGGCGAAAATCACCACACTGAGGTTTTGGGGCGGCCAGGCGCCCTCATATGCGGAGACCGGTGGGGCGAGGAGAAGAAACAGAAGGAGATTGACCCCAAGCATCGACAGGCCACTGCCGAATGCCACATCGATTTGGGTCACGCGGGGAAAGTACAGGAGACTCGACTTTGAAGCGACACTCTTTCCGGAGCCCATTCCGGCATTGAAGAAATACAGCGGAAACACGCCCAGCACGAAGTACATGAGTGGGGTCATACCAGCGGGATTGCCTGTCCCGCCGAGTAACTTCCGCGCCATGCGAAAGCCGACGATGTAAATCAGCGGCTCAAGCAGTACCCACGCGAAGCCGTAATTATACGTCTTCATCTGCCCCTGCAGATCGTGGATCGCCAGGGCCTTTATGATGTTGAGTTGGCGGACGAGGTCCTTGAACATCGCAGGCGTTACGCAACTCGTTTCGGAGAAGGCCGCAATCTAGGCGCGGGCACGGGAGCGCACAATGGGTGACTCGCAGGCGAACCCTACGACGTAACTTAGGCAATGATTGCTCGAGGCAAGTCGATGCGATTCGGCGACCGTTAGAGCAATAAGAAACGGCGCCCAGCTCTTTCAAGCCGGGCGCCGTCCGAAATTCTAGATCGTCCGATTAGTGGCTATGCGTGCCGTGCGCGTTGTGATTGCCGTTGTTGGAGGCGGCAATCGCGATCACGGCGATGGCTGCTGCCACGCCCAAGGCGATCAACAAACCGTTGCCGGCAAAGAAGCCAGCGCCTGCGCCAGCGGGCGGGCCCGGAGGCAGCGGAGCGGGCTCCGGCGGCGGTGGCGGAGGTGTCTCGGGCGGCGGCGGCGGAGCGGGCTGTTCCATGCCGCTTGCGCCTCCACTTGCTCCACCACTTCCCGCACCGGCGGCACCGCCGGATTGGGCGAAGGCGGGCACACTCGCCAGAAGCATCGCCGCGGCAGCTGTCGTGGCAATGAAGTTGCGGATCATGGTATGTCTCCCTCGGTTTGAATCACTTGTACGACCGGACCACCGAATACGCAACCCAATGTCACGCCAGCAGACCGAAAAATTTTGATGTCAGGGCTACCCCTATTCGAATTCGGACCATCCCCAACAACTTCTCCTAAAATGCTGCCTGGATGGGTTCGTTCCGGTACTAATTAACAAAGTTGAGGCCGCCCGTCGATAGGCATTTTGCGCCTCTTCGGCCACACTTCCCGTGAAAGTATCCACCTTTGGTCCAATGCCCGCCAGCTAGAGGTCCCGGGCGACCCGAAAACCCGCCAGAGCCGAACGCAGTTGTCCCACGATCCAGTAACGGGCGGCCGAGCGCATGAAGCTCCTATCCCTATTGAAGGATCCCGCGCGAACCACGCGGCGCTGGCAGTCACCGGTCAGCCACGCCGAGCCATCGACCGGTGCCTTGCCGCCGTAGTCGTCGTGCCAGCAATCCTGAACCCATACCCAGACATTGCCCTGCATGTCGTACAGGCCGAAGGGGTTGGGCGGAAAGCTGCCCACCGGCATCGGGGTCTTGCCTTGGGCGCCAGGCGCCGGGTGGTCGGGATCGAGGAAATTGGCGTCGCGGAGCGAGATCGATTCGCCGGTGGAGTAGGGTGCTGCACTGCCAGCTCGCTCCGCATATTCGTACTCGGCCTCCGAGAGAAGACGGTAGCGGTGACCGGTCTTCCGGCTTAACCAAGCCACGTAGGCCTGGGCATCGTCCCAGCTCACGTTGATCACAGGGTGATTCGAGCGCCCCCAGTGCTCGTCATAGGGTGTATAGCCTTTGCAGCCGCCGTCGGCCACGCACGCGTCCCATTCGTTGAACGTGACCGGATATTTGCCGACCGCGTAGGCGTACCCGATATTTACGCGGTGCGGCGGCCCCTCCCATTTCCAGCGTCCAGGTTCGCCTTGCGGAGCGCCCATGACGAAGCTGCCGGGCGGTACAACCACCATGCGGGGCGCCTCCGGCGCATCCCATAACTCCCGATTTGAATGCTGTTGCTGCCATTCCGCGAATTCAGTTCGCCGGCCAGAACGCCAAGTGGTCAGATCCGGCGGGGAGCCAGCTGACCCGGACGCGTACGCCGAACCGGTCTGGGCCGTGGGTGCGGAATTGCGCTTTGCTCCTTGCATCGAGACCAGGTAACCGCGTGTATCCACATCCGGCGGATTCGGCCAGCCTTTGCCCGGTCCTGGCGTCTGCAGATCGGCCAGCCCGAAATCCATGCGCGCGTCATAGGTGCGGTCGATCTGGTTGCGGAGAT
>DASXGS010000303.1:0-7413 GCA_036488975.1 Rhizomicrobium sp.
TCCCAATGCGATTTGGGCTTGTAGTTCGCCGCGAGCATCTCGCGCATCTCCCGCACGTCCTTTTGCAAACGCTCCGGATCGGCCGGCGCGGCAAGTGTCGTGCGGATCACGCCTTCGATGGACCGGCGCAAATCATCGGGCGCGGAAATTACCCGGGCGCGCGTCAGTGCCAGGCGCTCCCACGTCCAGGATTCTTGCGCGTGGTAGCGCGCGAAGGATTCGAGGCTGACCGCCACCGGCCCCTTGTTGCCGGTTGGCCTGAGCCGCATGTCCACGTCGTACAGCCCGCCTTCCGCAGTGTGCGCGGTAAGCGCGGCGATCAGACGTTGGGCCAGCCGCGCATAGTAGGTTGGAACCGGCAGCGGCTTCGCTCCGGCCGAATGCTCCACGGCATGCGGCGCGTTGTACACGAAAATCAGGTCGAGGTCCGATGTGGCGGTCATCTCCCGCCCGCCCAGCCGGCCCATGGCGACGACGGCGAAGCGGCCGCCCGAAACTTCTCCGGCGGCGGATACCAGTTCCCGCACGACTTCCGGCAGCAGACCATGCACCACCACCTCGGCAATTTCGGTGAACGCGATGGCCGTTTCGGAAGCCGACCGCTGGCCTTCCAGCAATTGCACGCCCACGGCGAACATCTGCTCCCGCGAGAAACGCCGAGCGGCATCCAGCCGGGATTCGTAGTCCGCCGCAGCGGCAAGCTCTGCAGCGAGCATCTCGCCAAGCTGTTTCTCCCCGGGAAGCTGGTCCATCAAACCGGGATCGAGCAACACGTCGAGCACCTTGGGGGAGCGCGCGAGATGCTCGGCAAAGCGAGGGGCAGAGCCGCAGACATCCCCCAGCAGTTTCAAAAGCTGGGGATTGGCGGCGAGCAGCGAGAACAGCTGCACCCCTGCAGGCAATCGCGTGAGAAATCGGTCGAATTGCGCGAACGCCGTATCCGGATCGGCAGTGTCCGCCAGCGCTTCCAGCAGCGGCGGCACAAGCCTCGTCAGCAGCTCGCGAGCGCGCGGGCTGCGCGTGGCCCGAATCCGGCCGTGATGCCAACCACGGATCGCGGCGGCAACGTGACGAACGTCCGCAAAACCGATTTCGGCAAGCGTTTCGAGTGTTTCGGGATCGTCCTCCACACCGGTAAACACGAGGCTGCCGGTTTCGGCTGCGAGCGGCGGCGCCTGCTCGAACAAGCGGGTATAGTGTCCCTGCACGGCTTCCAGATGGCGCGTAACCGCGCTGCTGAACGCCTCGACGGTACCAGAACCCATGAAGCAGGCGATCTGGGCCACGCCTTCGTCGGATTTTGGAACGGTGTGGGTTTGCTCATCTTCAATCATCTGCAAGCGATGCTCGAGCATGCGGAAAAATTCGTACGCCTCGTGCAGGTCGGCGGCCGTGTCGGTTGCAACGAAGCCGCGGTCGCGGAGGGCGACTAGCGCGGCCATTGTCGAGGAGGCGCGCAACGCCGGATTGCGACCGCCGAGAATAAGCTGCTGCGTCTGCACGAAGAACTCGATCTCGCGGATGCCGCCGCGACCGAGCTTGATGTTGTGGCCTGCCACGGCGATTTTCTCATGCCCGGCATGGGCATGGATCTGACGCTTGATGGAATGAATGTCCTCGATAGCGGCATAGTCGAGATTGCGGCGCCAGACGAACGGTTCGATATTTTTCAGGAATTGCGCCCCAGCCTCGCGGTCGCCCGCGCAAGCGCGTGCCTTGATCAGCGCGGCACGCTCCCAGTTCTGCCCCATGCCTTCGTAATAGGCTTCGGCGGCATCGGTGGAGATGGCGATCTGCGTGGCACCGGCATCGGGGCGCAGCCGTAGATCCACCCGAAACACGTAGCCGTCGGCAGTGACTTCGCTCAGCAATTTCACCAGACCCTTCACCAGATCGACTGCGGCGGCGCGCGGATCGTCACACTTTCGGAATGGAAAACGTTCGGCGTCATAGAAGACGATGAGATCGATATCGCTCGAGTAGTTCAGCTCGTGCGCGCCATATTTGCCCATTGCGAGAACGACGAGGCCAGTCTGCGCTTCCGACTCTTCCGGCCTGTGCGAGGCGAACGCCGTAGCCGCCGCGGCCTGCCGAAGCAGAAACTGCAGCCCTGCGCTGACGCACGCATCTGCAAATCGGGTGAGTGCCGCGGTGACCCGGGCAAGACTCCACGCGCCGGAGATGTCCGCCAAGGCAATTGCCAGCGCTGCCTGCCGCTTGGCCCCGCGAAGCATGGCCATCGCTTCTCCGACAGAACCGGATAGCGCGGCACGGGCCACGTCATTCACGACATCAGCAACGGTGGACTCTGTTCCGTCCGTTAGGATGCGGTGAAGGAATTCACGCTCGCGCAATGCGAGGCGGGCGAGATAGGGGCTGTTGCCGAACATCGCGTTAAGAAGCGGCAAATGTTTGGCATCCGGAACGAAACCTTTTTCCGCCAGGCTTTCGAGCGTGCGCTCTGCGCGCGCCGGGTCCCATGGCGCCGGCGGCACTGCGCGATTGCGCGGACGTTCCGACATCGACGCCATTCTAGAAATTCGGGCAGGCGAAAACAAAAAGGCCCGCACGAAATGAGCGGGCCTTTTTCCAAATGACTGGCGGACGCCTCAGCAGCCGGCAGCCTTCTTCAACTGCGAAGATGGCTTGAACTTCAGGCTCTTGGACGCCTTGATCTTGATAGCCTCGCCAGTGCGCGGGTTGCGGCCCATGCGGGCGGCGCGCTTGGTGACGCGGAAGCTGCCCAGCGTCCCAATCTGATATTTGCCCCCGTTCTTGACGCTTTTCAGCCCGCCTTCGAGCGCGCCGAACACCATCTCCACGGCCCGCTTTGCGTCGGCCTTGCTGATCTTGCCTTCTTTCGCAACCGCTTCGACGAAGTCTGTCTTGCTCATTCTGTATCCCTTTCAGTGTCCCGAATCCGGTGTGGCGAGATATAGCCGCCGTGCGTGGCTGTGCATACGGGATCATTGGAAAGCATTGGCCTTTGGCACATCCATCCACAGGAAACCCTGATTTTAGCTGGGTTTTGTGACTCTTGCCGATTGAGGGGGGCGAGCAAGCTGCCCCCTCTGCGGACCATACAGAGTGCAGAGTTGAGCGAATCAGCCCGAATCACTCTCTGACGATTCGGTCTTCTCCAAAGACAATGCTCACCACCAGGCCAGGATGATTGTTTGAAAGTTCGAGCCGCGCTTCGTGCAGGCGCGTCACGGCGGCCACCAGGCTTAGGCCCAGTCCGCTGCCCGCCGAGTTACGGCTCGCCTCCAGTCGCACGAAGCGCTCCACGGCGCGGGTACGATCCTCCTCCGGGATTCCTGGCCCGCTGTCTGCTACCGAAAGAACGGCGGTCCCGTTGTCCCTTCCCGTCGCAATAGTTACGTGTCCGCCGGATGGCGTGTATTTGATGGCGTTGTCCACCAGATTGGCGAGCGCTTGCGACAGCAGATTCCAGTTACCGTCGATCTCGATTGAAGGTGCCAGATCGGTGGTGAGCGACAGCCCACCTTCTTCCGCAACCGGCGCATAGAGCTCGCAGATGTCGCGCGCGAGCGCCGAGAGATCGACACGCTGCATTGCACTACGCTCCAGTCCCGCTTCGGCCTCCGCAATCAGCAGCAGGGAATTGAAAGTGGCGATCAGACGGTCGATTTCGTCGATGGCCGATTCCATCTCGTTGGCCTGGGATGCATCCTGCGGCAGTTGCTTGAGCATGCCTTCCAGACGGTTGCGCAGGCGGTTGAGCGGGGAGCGCAGATCGTGCGCGACGGAGTCGGTTACTTCGCGCATCCCCTTCATCAGCCGCTCGATACGGTCGAGCATGCGGTTGAGATTCCGCGCCAGCGAATCGAACTCGTCGCCGGCGCGCGAAACCGGCAGCCGGCGCGAGAGGTTCCCGGCCATGATCTCTTCGCTGGTGCTGTTGGTCTGGTCGAGGCGGCGCAGCAGATTGCGGCTCATCAGCGCGCCGCCGATAAGACCCAGGGACAGCATCAGTCCCACGCTCTCCGGCAACGTGGTGGTGAACATGTGCTCCGTGACGGAGAGCTCGTGCACGTCGCGCGCGACCATCAGGCGATAGTCGCCGGCCAGGTTAAAGACACGGCCGCGCGCCGGATGGCGTTCGACAATGCCGCCGATGCGGCGCTCATACTGAAATTCCACAAACCGCTGATCCGTACGCCGCACCGTAGGCCAGGCATCGAGGTTGCCGGCCAGGGGATGACCCAGCGGGCCCACAAGCAGATACAGACTAGGCCCTGCATGAATCGAGCGTGCCGTCAGGACATCCGTGAGGCCGCCAAGGCCTTGCCGCTGATACTGTTCGGAAAGACCGTCGATCTCTGCTTCGATCGTCTGGTCCGTTTCGGCGTTGAGCGCGCGCTTGGTATTCCAGTACGTGAAACCGACAAGCGCGCCGGCCGACACCGCAAACAGCGCCAGATAGGCCAGCACAATTCGGAAGGCGAGCGTGCGAAAGAGGCGCAGGCCAAACATCGCTCAAGCTATCGCTTCAGGGCGGCCCTTGTCGCCAGTGGCTCAGGCTTTTGCACGGATCATGTAACCAGCGCCGCGCACGGTCTGCAGCAGCGGCGGATCGAAGCCCTTGTCGATCTTGGCGCGCAGCCGGGAGATGTGCACATCGATCACATTGGTCTGCGGATCGAAGTGGTATTCCCAGACGCTTTCGAGGAGCATCGTGCGTGTCACCACCTGCCCGGCATGCCGCATCAGATATTCCAGCAGCCGAAACTCGCGCGGCTGCAATTCGATATTCACATTACCTCGTTTGGCCTGGCGGGTGAGGAGGTCGAGCTCCAGATCGCCCACTTGCAGCCGCGTCTTCACTGCAGAAGGCTGACGCCGCCGCATCAGTGCGTCGATCCGCGCGAGCAGCTCCACAAAAGCATAGGGCTTGGTGAGGTAATCGTCGCCACCGGCCTTCAGGCCCTTCACCCTGTCATCGACCTCCGACAGCGCGCTTAAGAAAAGCACCGGCATAGCGTTGCCGTGCTCGCGTAACTCCTGCACCAGTCTCAAGCCGTCCATCTTCGGCAGCATGCGGTCGATGACAGCCAAATCGTAAGGCCGCGACAGCGCCAAGGTGAGCCCCGTTTCACCATCGGCGGCATCGTCGACGACATGGCCGGACTCGCGGAGGCCATTCACAAGATATCTTTGTGCTTCGATATCGTCCTCGACCACCAACATGCGCATGTCCGGCTCCTATGCTCGACTGTCAAATATATACGCAATAACCGGGTCCGCGCCGGCGGCGACAACGGGGGGATGGGGCCGCCGCCGCCAGCGCGGGGGCCGGACCACGCCGGCTCTCGCCGACGGAGTCCGGTACGCTGTTATGTCTGTCCGATCTTGAGCGCCACGAAGCGCTCGCCGTTCTGACCGTTGACCAGGACTAGCAAAGCCGAGCGCCCCTGTGACTTCGCATCGGCAATGCGGCTTTTGATCTCCTGCGGCGAATGCACCGGCTTGTTGGCAATGGAAACAATCACGTCGCCCGGCTGAATGCCCTTGTCGGCGGCGTCGCTGTTCGGATCGACTTTGGTGATCACCACGCCATCGGTATCCTGACCGAGGCTATAGGTGCGGCGGATGTCCGGCGTGATGGCCGCGAGGCCAAGCCCCATCGCTTCCGCGGTGGTTGCCGGCACCGAGGTTGGCTGCTCCGGACTGTCGTTCGACGCAAGCTGTTGATCCTTGCGCACGCCGACCTTTGCCGTCAGCTGCTGCTTGGAACCCTCACGGACCACTGTAAAGGTTGCAGTGCTGCCGGCCGGAAGTGCGGCGACGCGGCGCGTCAATTCGCGTGAATCGTTCACTGCTGCTCCATTGATGGCGACAACCAGATCGCCCTGATGGAAGCCGGCTTTCTGTGCAGGGCCGCCGGGCACGACATTGGCCACGATGGCGCCTTTCAGATCCTTGGAACCGAAGCTTGCCGCCATTTCGGGGGTGATGGCCTGCACCTCGACACCAAGCCAGCCGCGAGCGACACGGCCATGCGACAGCAGCTGTCCTACCACGTCATGCACAGTGGAAGCCGGAATCGCAAAACCGATTCCCACGCTGCCGCCGGACGGCGAGAAGATCATCGAGTTCATGCCGATGACCTTGCCGCGAATGTCGAATGTCGGCCCGCCGGAATTGCCGCGATTGATCGGCGCGTCGATCTGGATGAAATCCGTGTACGGACCATCGCCGACATTGCGACCGATCGACGACACAATACCCGCGGTCACGGTGTTGTTTAGGCCGAAAGGATTGCCGACCGCTATCACCCAGTCGCCGACGCGCACCTGATGATCGTCGCCGAATTCCACCGACGGCAGCGGCCGCTCGGCTTTCACCTTGATAAGCGCAATATCGGTTGCAGGATCGGAGCCGATCAGCCGTGCACTGAATTCACGGCCATCCGCGAGCTTCACCTTGATGTCCTTGGCGCTTTCCACCACGTGGTTGTTGGTGACGATGTAGCCGGACTTGTCGATAATAAAGCCTGAGCCCATCGCCACCGCCTTGCGTGGAATGTTGAAGGGCTTCCCCTGCTGGCCGTACTGGTTGAAGAAATCGCGGAACGGCTCGGGCAGATCCTGCGGGTTCATGCCGGCTGCGGCGTTGATCTCCTGCTCGACGGTGACTGTCACGACCGCGGGGCTCACCCGCTCTACCAGATCGGCGAAACTGAATGGCGCGCCGGCTTCCAGCATGCGGGGAGCCGACCGTGCTGCGACCTGCTCCAAATGGCCGCCCTGCGGCTCAACCGTGTTCGTATCAGCAACCGGGCGAGGCAAGAGCGCGGAGGCGCCCAATCCCAGCACCAGAAGGGTGCCTGCCGAGGCGGCAGCCAGCAACCGGGAACGTGTTCTTCGGGGAATCTTGTTGTCGTCGCTCATCTCTTCTCCTTCGGAATGGCCAGCGTCCCCACGCTGGCGACTCCTACGTTACAGGCCATATAGCCATCAGATTACGTATACATGTTCATATCATTAAACGTCACCCAGCGCTCAAGAATTTTTCTCCGAGCTCCCAAGGATGTGACCGGGGGGCGGCCCTTGCGCCTCATTTAGCCATCGAGCCCGCGCGCGCCAAGCCACAAAGCCTGCGACCACCGCCCCGGCCCCCAGAGCGATAAGCGGCGCCATCCATAGCACATACGTGTCCTTGTCTACCGGCGGCTTCATCAGGATGAAGTCGCCGTAGCGCGCGACAAGATAGTTCTTCACCGCCTCATTACTGTCTCCTGCGGCGATGCGCTCACGGATCAGATGCCGCAGGTCGGCGGCGAGCGGTGCGTTGGATTCGTCCAGCGATTCTCCTTGGCAGACGAGGCATCGCAGCTGTTTCTGCAGCACGACCGCCCGTGCCTCCAGCGCCGGATTGCTGAGCTTGTCC
>DASXGS010000304.1:0-5554 GCA_036488975.1 Rhizomicrobium sp.
GCCGGGCACTGAATCGCTGCGCGGCGACAGGAACACCGCCGTGCCTGCCACGCGCATCGTCATCTTGTCGGCTCGGGCCAGCAGAAGATCGAGTGGCATGGATTCGCTGCGCACCTTTTCCAGATGCGCGCGGCGGCCGATACGCCAGGTTTCCATCATGAAGAACACGCCGGCAGCGATGGCGAGCGGCAGCCAGCCGCCCTGCACGATCTTCAGGGAATTGGCACTGAGGAAGGTGAGATCGACCAACGCAAGCGCGCCGAACACGCACGCCGCAAGGCGCACGCCCCAGTTCCACTGCTTCGCGGCCACGATCGAGGCGTTGAACGTGTCGATGACCATGACGCCGGACACCGCAATGCCGTAAGCCGCGGCCAGATTGTCGGACGTCCGGAATATGAGCACGATCAGCACCACGCCGACGAGCAGAAACCAGTTCATGCGCGGCACAAAAATCTGGCCGTATTCGGTTGCCGAGGTGTGGCGGATTTCCATGCGCGGCAGGCGGCCCAGCTGCACCGCCTGCTGCGTGATCGAGAAAACGCCGGAGATCACCGCTTGCGAAGCAATGACGGTCGCCACCGTGGCCAGTGCCACCATCGGGTAATGCGCCCAATGCGGAACCAATCCGAAGAACAAGAAAGAGGTCGGGTCACCAGCACCGCCTATGGCGTGCGGATCTTGCAGTACAGCGGCGGCCTGTCCGAAATAGTTCAGCACCAGCGCGGGGAGCACGAGATAGAACCACGCGTAGCGGATCGGATTTCGGCCGAAATGGCCCATATCGGCGTAGAGCGCTTCGCAGCCGGTGACCGAAAGGACGACAAGGCCCAACGCGGTGAAAGCTGTCCACGGCTCCCGAACAAAAAGGTGAATTCCGTAGTAGGGGTTTAGGGCCCAAAGGACGCCCGGCGTTCGCAAAATGGAGATCGCACCCAGCGTCGCGATGATTCCCATCCACAAAACCATGATGGGCCCGAACAGACGTCCGATATGCGCGGTGCCGCGCGATTGCAGCACGAAGAGACCAACCAGAATGATCAGGACGAGGGGCAGAATGAAGGGCTGAAAGCTGTGGCTCCCCACGCCAAGACCTTCCACCGCACTCAGCACAGAAATGGCGGGCGTCAGCATGCCGTCGCCGTAGAAGAGCGCGAGCCCGACGAGCGCGGCGATACCGATGGTGCTCTTCAGCCGCCGGCTGATGCCAACCGAGCGATGCGCCAGCGCGGCGAGCGCGAGACTGCCGCCTTCGCCGTCATTGTCCGCCCGCATGATCAGGGTGACGTATTTGATGGTGACTACGATGATCAGCGCCCAGAAAATCAGCGAGGCGGCGCCCATGGCGGCAGCGGCCGCCGGCATGTGCCCGCCTGCCGCCTGCACCGATTCCCGCATTGCGTAGAGCGGGCTGGTGCCGATATCGCCGAACACCACGCCCAACGCACCCAGCGTCAGCGCTGCCGTGCGCCGCCGGGTTGGAATAGCGGCAGCCTCATCGGCGGCGTATTTTGCGTGGGCGGCTTCGTTCTGCCGCTCGGCCTCGAACACATCCGACGACATGGAATTTGGGGGGCTCACGATGGGGGAAATCATGGGGGTGCGGGGGTTGATCGCCCTGCCTTTAAGGCCGTCGATACCGCTTGTTTTCGCGGGCGCGGACCTTATGCCCGCCGGCAGGAAACGCAAGTGGGCGCAATCTCTTTCCCGCCGCGGCAGGACGGCAGGAATTTCTATCGTTCAGGCAGAGATGTTACGGGTCGTAGGGTAGCCGATTTCAATCCCGGCTGGCGACGCGGGCATCGTCGCCATCTTCGCGGCCCGGGCCGATGAACCCGCGCACGAGATAGGTGCGGCTGCCGAGCACATGGTCGCGCTCGTCCCACACCCGCACTTCGCTCCAGTCATTATCGGGACTCACATCCACCACGGGATCGTTGCGGTAGATGCGACCATCATCCATCCAGTTGGCATGATCGACGCGAATCTGCCGCGGCCCATCCATCGCCGTGACAACCGCGAGATGGCCGCGGTGCGGTCCGGCATAGCCGGTCAGAACCAGCACCGCGCCGAGCTGCGGTTCGTTTCCGCGCGCGTAATGCCCGTCTGCCAGATCCCACCACGCGCCCGCATCGCCGTGAATGTTGATGCCTGAGAGGGCGCGGGCGAAAGTCACGCATTGCAGCGGCCTGTCGGGGGTTTCGATCCGAGCGCCTTCCGCCCAAGATTGCTCCAGGACGCGCGCCGCCGCGCGCTCGCCGCCGGAGTATGTCGGTCCCTGCCCGTATTCGGGCGCGCTGGCACACGCGGTCAGCATCAAAGCAAAGGCGGCCGCCACTGCGAACCGAAGAGACCCCACCATCACAAAGCCCCTTGCAAACACCGCTCAAGCAGCAGCGGCCGTGGGGGAAAGCGTAGCCGACTGCCTTCAAGGCGGCGTTAGATCGACACCTTGAATTTGAATGTTTAAAAATTGAATGAATTACTCCGACGCCGCAACCTTACGGGCGGGAATTTGCAGGGCCGCGCTCCAGCCCATGCCGCCGATCGACAACAGCCCGGCGGCGGCGAACAGGAAAAACGGTGCACTCCACGCCTGCTCGGCCAGAGCGAACACCGGCAGCAAAAGCCCCGCCATGATTTCCGGACTGCCGCGCCAGCCGCCGGCATACGCCGCACCGGATTTGGGCGTGCGGTGGAACACCATCTCGCGACCGAAGAATGCCTCGTATGTGGCGCGCGCGTTCGACAGCACGAGGCCGCTCGGGAACATGACCGCGAGCAAGAGCGAGCGCAGGAAACGCGGTTCGTATTGCCGCCCCAGCATCGCCTGCCCGAGCCACAGATAGCCCAAGCTCGCACATAAACCCAGCACGGTCACAAGCGCCCCGAGGTCGGCCACCGCTTTCTCGTAGACCACGCCCATGTACATCAGCGTCAAGCTGATGATCACGCTGCACGCGGCAAAGGTGTAGAAGCCGAACTGGCAGATCTGCAGCGTCACTGCCGCCTTCTTCCACCATTGCCAATTGCTCACCCAGATTTCCGGGATGAGCTTGCGGGCGACCTGCGCGTGGCCCTTCGTCCAGCGCGCCTGTTGGGCTCGCCACGCTTGTGCGGTGTCCGGCAGCTCGCCCGGCACTTCGAGGTCGGAAACAATGGCGCCGCGCCAGCCCTTCAGGGCGCAGCGCATCGACAGGTCCAGATCTTCCGTCAAGGTGTCGCCGGTCCAGCCGCCGCCATGGTCGATGGCGGCGCGCGACCACACGCCGGCGGTACCGTTGAAGGAAATCGGCAAGCCAAGCCGGAACCGCGCCTCCTGCTCCACCGCGAAATGGCTATCGAGCAGGAAGCCTTGTGCGGCGGTCAGCCAGTTCTGCTCGCGATTGGCATGGCCCCAGCGCGCCTGCACGAAAGCGAGGCGGGAATCGGCAACCAACGCCCGCACCGTGCGGCGCAGGAAATCCGGCGGCGGCACGAAATCGGCATCGAAGATAGCGACATAGGGGGCATTCGAATGGTCAAGCCCGAACGCGAGATTGCCTGCCTTGAAGCCCGTGCGCACGCCGCGATGCAGGATTTGCAGGTTCACGCCTTCCGGCACGGCGCCGCGGATGGCCTGTGCCAGCCCAAAGTGATTTTCGGTGCGGCCGTCGTCCAGCACCTGGATGGTCAGGCGGTCGCGCGGCCAGTCGAGCCGCGCCGCGGCAGCCGCGACCCGCAAGCCCAGCGTGCCTTCGTCGCAAACCGGGAGCTGCACCAGCACATGCGGCAGGTCCTGATCGGCAAGCGGCGGCATCTGCACCCGCCGCGCGGGTGCGAAGTATCGTACCAGCGCAAGGAACCCGAGTTGCGCCGACAGGAGCGCCACGACGGTCAGGATGCACCCCAGAACCGCTTGCAGGAGGAAGGAGAGGCCGGCCATCGCGCGCTCGGAACCCACCGTTGTGCCGCCGCAGTCCGGGGCGGACGTTAGGAAACGCAATCAGAGAATTTCAGACGCCCGGAATTTGCGGGGTCGCGATGGCTTTCGCAACCCTTGTTTTGCCGCGCGCGGCTCCTCAAGCCAGATTAATGTGGCGGACTCACGGCGAACGGAAGGCGAATGGGAGACGCGGGCTAGTCCCCGAGCGCAATACCGTCGCGACGCGGATCGGCGCCACCGATATAGCCGCCCGGCACGCGCTCGATGATGTGCGAGCCGCTTTCCAGATCGCGTTCGATGACGGTGTGGCCCATGGCGGTGAGTTGCGGGGCCAACGTATCGATGGACGTGTCCTTTTCCAGAATGGTGGGCCCATTGGGGTTGGCGAAGTGCGGTTCCGCCGCTGCGGCTTGTGCGGTGAGGTTGCCGTCGAGCATGCCGACGAGCGTCTCAGCCACATAGGGGATGATCATCGGGCCGCCCGGCGAGCCGGCCGCGAGTTTGAACTTGCCCTCGGGCCCGAACACGATGGTGGGTGACATGGCGCTCATCGGTCGCTTGCCCGGCGCCGGCGCATTGGCGACCGGCTTGCCGTTCACCACCGGCTCGAACGAAAAATCGGTCAGCTGATTGTTGAGGAAGAATCCCTTCGCCATCATCTCCGAGCCGAATACGAATTCGACCGTGGTGGTCATGGAAACCACTTCGCCGGAATTATCGACCACTGACAAATGACTCGTGCCCGGCAATTGCGGCGTGCGCTGCGGCGCGTGCTGCGCGTCTGCGCCCGGTGGAATTCCCGCCTGCGCCTGTCCCATGTCCTTCTTCGGATCGATCAGCGCGGCGCGCTGCGCGAGGTAGCCACGATCCAGCAGCCCGGCGACGGGGACATGAATGGCATCCGGGTCGCCCAGATATTGCGCGCGGTCCGCGAAGGCGAGGCGCTCCGCCTGTGTGACCAGGTGCACCTCACTCACCGCATCGGGCTGCAGTTGCGACGATGGAAAGCGTTGCAGCATTCCGAGAATCTGCAGCACCGCGACACCGCCGGAGCTCGGCGGCCCCATCGAGCACACGCGGTACACACGATAGGCGCCGCACACCGGCGCGCGCTCCATCGCCTTGTATCTGGCAAGATCGGCGAGCGTCATGCCGCCGCGATTGATCGGCGCGTGCTGCACTCTGTCGACAATCGCCTGCGCAATCGCGCCGCTGTAGAATGCCTTTGCGCCGCCGCGCGCAATGGTGCGCAGCGTTTGCGCGAGCTCTGGGTTCTTCAGAGTCTCGCCTTCGCGCAGCGGCGTGCCGTCGGCGTGATAGAGATAGCGCTTAATATCCGGCATCTTCCCCATTTCGGGAAATTCGCGCAGCTCGGCCGCCATTTTGCGGCTCACCGGAAACCCACGCTCGGCCAATTGAATGGCGGGCTGAAACAAGGTTGCCCACCGCAGTTTCCCATACTGCTTGTGCGCCAGCTCCAGCATGGCAAGCACGCCGGGCACGCCGACGGATAACCCACCGGGAATCGCATCCATATGCGGCCGCGGCTTGCCGCTGGTATCGAGGAACATGCCGGGCGTGGCCGAAGCGGGCGCGATTTCCCGACCATCGAAGCTCGTCACCTTGTTG
>DASXGS010000311.1:0-10540 GCA_036488975.1 Rhizomicrobium sp.
CTCGTCGCGAATGGCGTCGATGATGGCATTCGCCCAAAACAGCGAACCGTCCCTTCGGACGCGCCACCCTTCCGCCTCGAAGCGTCCCTCTTGGGTTGCTGTATAGAGCGCACGCAGCGGTGTGCCCTTGCCGCGGTCTACATCGGTAAAAAAGCGCGAGAAGTGATGGCCGATGATTTCGTTCGCTCGATAGCCCTTGATACGTTCGGCGCCCGCATTCCAGCTGCTCACAATCCCATTCGGATCAAGCATGAACAGCGCATAGTCCGTGACCCCGGCCACCAGCAATCGGAACTGCCGTTCACTCTCGCGCAGTGCTTCCTCTGCCGCTCTTTTTTCGGTAGCATCGCGGGTGATGCAGGCATACCCAATCAGTAGTTCCTCATCGCGAACAGCCTCGATGGTGGTATTCGCCCACAGATGATTGCCGTCTTTCCGCTGCTGCCACCCCTCGTTCTCATAGCGCCCAGCTGACTTCGCAGCAAATAGCGCTTGCCGTGGTACTCCTGCACGGCGCTCTTCCTTCGTGAACAATCTCGAAAAGGGCTCTCCTATCATCTCCTCGGCCTTGTGGCCGACAATCAGTTCGGCGCCCGCATTCCACCCCACAATCACTCCATCGGCATCCAGCAGATAGATTGCGTAGCTGGTGAGGTCACGCAAAAGCTCGAAGGAGCGCTCGAATTCACTTCGAGCGAGCGCGATTCCTGGTTCCAACCGATTAACTTTTGTATTCGCCACCAAAGCCCCTCGTCCCCACAGGATGCTCCTGCGCTGCACGTGTAACACGGGAGACCCGGTGCGGTTCCGACTTAGCGTTCGAGCTCGGACATAAGCGGCTTTATTAGAGGAATCAGCCTTCGGAGTTCCGCCCGATGGGCATCCACCAAGCTGGCCAGAAGTCCTTGAGCCTTCGGAGTAAGCTCCAGGCTGACACGCCGGCCGTCGGTGTCCTGCTTGCCGCGAACAACCAAGCCGGCTGCAGCCAGACGATCTACGAGACCGACGGCGCTGTGGTGTTCAATTAGGAGCCATTGTGCGAGATCACCTATGCTGGGCGGCGTTTCTCCGGCCAAGCCACGCACTGCCACGAGCGCCTGGTACTGTTGTGGCGTAAGGCCTCCGCCGCTTGCTGCCGCATCACTGAAATGTAGAAATTGACGCAGCGCGTACCGAAACTGTGCGAGGCGCCTGTAGTCTGTGTCGCTCAGCGCACGAGTACTCGGCCGTTTGGCAGGTACCGCACGGGCCGGCCGTGACCGCGTAGAAATCGTCATCTCTTTCAGCCCCCGACGGCTTCAACTGTTTGTCAGAGCCCATTTATGCTCAAAGGTCAATTCGTGCTGGCCGCCAACCGCGGCCCGCAATTGAACTACATCTCCCTACGATAGACCAGCATACCGGGGCGCTCGACATGCCCACAACAGCGCGAGCTTTCCGACCTGCCCTACGCCTAAACCAGCCGACTCTGGTGAACGGCAGCGGCAATGAAGGATGCGAAAAGTGGATGCGGATCGAAGGGGCGCGATTTCAACTCGGGATGGAACTGCACCCCGATAAACCAGGGATGATCCGGGATTTCCATGATCTCGGGCAGGCGGCGATCGGGAGACCAGCCTGAGACCACCAGTCCTTGCTCCGCGAGTTGGCGGACATAGCCAATGTTCACTTCGTATCGATGGCGGTGGCGCTCGCTGATCTCGCTGGTGCCATATACATCCGCCACCCGGCTGCCAGGCGTGAGCGTGGCCGGATAAGCACCGAGCCGCATCGTGCCGCCAAGATCGCCACCCTCCGCACGTGACTCCACTTGATTGCCGCGCATCCATTCGGTCATCAAACCGATGACCGGATGCCGCGGCCGGCCGTTTTCAGTCGTGCCGGCATCTTCGAGACCCGCCAGATCGCGCGCAGTCTCGATCACGGCCATGTGCAGGCCGTAGCAGATGCCAAAGAACGGCACGCCGCGCTCGCGCGCGAAGCGTACAGCCTCGATCTTTCCCCCCGTGCCGCGCTCGCCGAACCCGCCCGGCACCAGAATGCCGTTCACACTCTCGAGGAACGCCGCCGCGTCATCGCGCTCGAAAATCTCGCTGTCGATCCATTCCATCTGGACGCGCACATTGTTCGCGAGTCCCCCATGCGTGAGCGCTTCCGAGAGCGATTTGTAAGAGTCCTTCACCTGCATGTATTTGCCGACGACGGCGATCTTCACCTCGCCTTCCGGGTTCTTCACCCGGTCCACCACCCAGCGCCAGCGCGAAAGATCCGGTTCGGGCGCATCGCCGATCTCGAACACCTTGAGTACTTGGGTATCGAAGCCCTGCTCGTGATAGCGAATGGGCGCGTCATAAATCGTTGAAAGATCGAGGCCCGGGATCACGCGTTGCGGCGAGACATTGCAGAACAGCGCGATTTTCTTGCGTTCGTCTTCGGGAATGGGGTGCTGTGAGCGGCAAAGCAGAATATCCGGTTGGATGCCGATGCCGCGCAGTTCCTTCACGGAATGCTGTGTGGGTTTGGTTTTCAGCTCACCGGCCGTTTCGATGTAGGGGACCAAGGTGAGATGTACAAAGCAGGTGTTGCTGCGGCCGAGTTCGTTGCCCAGTTGGCGGATGGCCTCGAAGAACGGCAGGCCCTCAATATCGCCGACCGTGCCCCCGATCTCGCACAGCAGGAAATCCACGTCGTCCGCGCCTGACATGACGAATTCCTTGATCATGTCGGTGACATGGGGAATCACCTGCACCGTGCGGCCGAGATATTCGCCGCGCCGCTCTTTTTCGATCACCTGACTGTAGATGCGGCCCGAGGTGATATTGTCGGATTTCGAGGAGGGCACCCCGGTAAAGCGCTCATAGTGGCCGAGATCCAGGTCGGTCTCCGCCCCATCGTCGGTCACATAGACTTCGCCGTGCTGGAACGGCGACATCGTGCCGGGATCGACGTTGAGATAGGGATCGAGCTTCCGCAGCCGCACGCGATAGCCGCGCGCCTGCAGAAGCGCACCGAGTGCGGCAGACGCAAGGCCCTTTCCCAAGGAGGAGACCACGCCGCCGGTGATGAAGATCAACCGCGCCATGGAAGGCCAACATGGCTGAAGGGCTGCATGCACTCAAGCGGCAAATCGCAAAAAATTTTTGCGCGTTCACAGACTGCTTCACCAGTAACGCGGAAGTGCCTGAATTTAACCGCTTCTTAGTGTGGCGTCGGCACCTGAGGCGTGGCCGGCTTGGCGGGCTGCGAAGCGGGTTTCGGCAGCGAGAAGGGCAGATTCTTCGCCGGCGAAGTCTGTTGATCAAGAATCGATTTCGATTCGGGCCTCCCATGCATGGCAAACAACGTTAGCCCCAAACTGGTCAGAAAAAACAGCGCCGCCAGCACCGCGGTGGTGCGGGTCAACGTGTCAGCCGCACCACGCGGGCTGAAAAGCCCGCCAAGGCCCGATCCCCCGCCGCCCATGCCCAACGCCCCTCCCTCCGAACGCTGCAGGAGCACCACGCCAATCAAAGCGATCGAAACAATCAGTTGAATAACAATGAGAAGCGCTTGCACGTCACACCTGGAAGGTTGGGGAGCGTCGTTCACATAAGGGGTCCGGGGCCGTTCCGCAATATTGAGACCGACCTTGGCCTACGGTCCAAAGACTCCGAACGCCAACCCCGGTTTGAACACCGTTGTTCCCCAGGTGGTCCCGCTCTGACTGACCGCCCCACTTTGACTGCTGATCTGGTTGATTTCGTTGGCGTGCCAGATTCCCTTAAAGGTCGCGCTTGCGGCGTCGGTCATTACGACCACCCAATATGTGTGGCCGCCGGTCAACGCAACGCCGCTTGCACTGGTAACCGTCGTAATTGTGCAGCAGGTGCCGGTCGCCCCAAAAGACGGCAGGGTGCTCACATGGAACGTGGCCAGCGCCGTTCCCGGAATGCCGCCTGCATCGGAATTGAGCGTAATGACCGCCGCGTTTGTTCCGCTGATATTGCTGATCGCAACTTCGATCGTTTTTGCGGTCGTGTTCGTTGCCGGCTTGAATGGCACAGCCAGCCACTGGTGCGTTGTGGCTCCGCCGCTCAGGGAAAAGCCAAAGCAGCATACGAACTTCCCTTTGCTGTACTTGGCGAAGTTGCTGAATATCTTTGAATGCGCCGGTGGCGGCGGCGCATCATAGATCGCAGGCGCCGGATCGTTGGAATTGGTGCCAACCATCACGGCTGACGGTTTGGACGGCACGGTGCGCGCCATGATGTCCACCGCCGCCGCGGTATTCCCAGCGACGCAAATAATGCCAAGCGCCAAAAGCGCGGCTGAAATTGGTCTATACATGATTGTTCCCCGACAGGTGCTACGGGCCCGATCCCGCAGCTACGGCGGTATCCTGTCAAAGCTGGAGCCACTGCGCAATCGGTCGGCAACTGCCTCTGCGGGTCAAGAGTCTTATTCGTTAGCTTGCGAGCGGGCTCTTACTGCGCGCGCCCGCCGGAAGTTTGTATCTAGCGACGAAGTTCGCCTTCCGCGCCTTCCACCCCACAGATCACTAGATCGGGCGAGTCATGCGCCATCGCCTCGGCAAACACATCGAGCTTCGGCATCGCCTCGATCCGCCCGAAGCCAACGCTGCAAAGGGCCGAGCCTGTGGTCGCACGATCGCCGGTTAACCAGATGGTAAACCGGTGTTTCTGACGTTTTATATGTGGGCCGGACATCGGCTTGTATCCCGCCGCTTTCAGAATCCCATCAGTCCGTAAGCATTGCCACGCGCCCCGGTTACGGAAGAGTACGGCAAGATCTCACCCCCCAACGCACGCAACAGAGAAAATGGCGTGGAAATCCACCGCCTTAAGGCTGGCGCCACCAACGAGTGCGCCGCCTACCTCTGGCGTGGCCAGAATCTCGCGCGCATTGCCCGGCTTCACTGAGCCGCCATAGAGGATGCGGATTCTCCGGCTTGCCGCTCCGAATCGGCTGACGAGGCAGGAGCGGATGTGCGCATGCATGGCAGCAATATCATTCGTCGTGGCGGTCTTGCCGGTACCGATCGCCCACACGGGTTCATAGGCGATCGCCGTGTTGTCTGAGGTGGCGCCCCCGGGCACGCTACCCGACAGCTGCTCCTTGCAGACATTGAGGTGGCCACCAGAAGCGCGCTCACCCTCTGTTTCGCCAACGCAGATGATACTCGTTAAACCGGCGCGCCAAGCAGCGCGCGCTTTGGCTGCGACGAGCGCGTTGGTCTCAGCATGATATTGCCGCCGCTCGGAGTGGCCGACGATCACTGCGCTGGCGCCGGCATCCCTCAGCATTTCCGCACTGATGTCTCCGGTAAATGCGCCGCATGGTTCGGGGTGGCAATCCTGTCCACCGATGGCGATCCGTCCGGCCGCAGTTTGCGAAGCCCGCGCGATCAGCGTAGCGGGCGGGCAGATAAGAATATCCGCATCCGGGCCACTGGCGCCTACAATCTCAGCAACCAATTCGATCTCAGCGAGCGCGGCCGAGTCGCCATTCATCTTCCAGTTGCCTGCAATCAGTTGCGGCATGAACCGTTGGCCCCCGCGGCATTCGTCCTCGCGGCGCAGTCTATCGCAAAATTCACCAAGCTGAACGGGCTGTTAGCGGTGTTGAAATCACCCTGAGATAAGTCCCATACTGGTTGGGAATCATGGGGTTCGGGCATGCACACGTTGGCCAACCACACCGGCGTCCTCACGAATATTGAACGGGCGGCGATCGTGGAGGAGTTCTGGGCGTCCCGGAACGCTTGGGCCGATTTCATGAACGCTGATCGGCGCGCTGTCTGGGAAAGAAAGTGGGCCGGCGTCTTGGAGCGCGATCTCTCGCCGGGCCACACCTACAGGTGGGAGGCAATACCCGATTCCCGCGTACTGCCGCTACGCCGCAAAAAAGACGAGCAGCAGCCCGATCCGGAAGCCCCCGCCAAGATTCAGGGCCAACGCTTCTATTGGCAGCCTAAGTCGCTCCAGATCCCGACGCCCTGATCGCCATTGCCGTTTTGATGAAGGTGTGACACAGGGCACCCGGGCCCAGCGCTTGCCGCGCCTTGTCCAGCTTCTATCATCCCATGCACTCACGTCCCGGCACAGGTTTCTCATGCTTCAACAGATGCGGAAATATGCAAAGTCCTGGGTGGCTTCGCTGTTTCTGGGGCTGCTGGCCCTCAGTTTTGGCGTTTGGGGTATTGCGGACATTTTCCGCGGAAGCGCAGAGGACAGCGTAGCAAGCGTGGCGGGGCAGAAAATTCCAATCGAAGTCTTCCAGCGCGACTATCGCAATGCCACCCGAGATGCGGTTCGGCAGGGAACGCTTAGTCCTGCGCAGGCGCGCGCGGCTGGTCAGCAGGTGCTGAACGGTTTGATAGACCAGACCGCGATTGAAAATTCTATCCACCGTTACGGGATCACCGCAACGGACGACGTGGTTTCGGCCCGTGTTCGGTCAATTCCGGGTTTCTCGGGGCCCCTTGGCACCTTTGACCACAACACGTTCCTGCGCCTGATCGATCAGGCGGGATACTCGGAGCAAAGTTTCATCGACTATGTTCGGGGCGCACTGATACGCGATCAGTTTGTGAGCGCGGCCAGCGCGGGCCTTGCGTTGCCCTCGGGATATGCGCGGGAGCTGTTCAACTATTTGAACGAGGCACGTGCCGCGGAATTTATTGTGCTTCCGTCGAGAGTCGCAGGACCGGCGTACCCGCCTACCGACGCTCAGTTGACAACATACGTTCAGGCCCATCGTGATCGTTTCAGCACCCCCGAATATCGCAAGGTGACGTATGCATGGCTGACGCCGCAAGACGTGTCGAGCCAGATCAAAGTGACGGATGACCAACTGAAGCAGCAATACGAAGCGCAGAAATCGCAGTATATAATTCCGGAAAAGCGCACGCTGGAGCAGATCACATTTCCGGACCTTGCTTCCGCCAAGGCAGCGCGCTCGAAGATCGACGCCGGCACGAGCTTTGCCGATCTTGCGCGCCAACGGCGACTTAATCCGTCCGACATTTCCATCGGAACGCTCACCCAGCAGGATCTTGGAGACCGGGGCGCGGCTGTGTTCGGCTTGCCGCAGAACGGCGTGAGCCAGCCGCTAAAGGCGCCGATCGGCTACGCGCTGATCCACGTGGTCAGCATCACGCCAGGCACCAGCAAGAGTTTTGGCGATGCGAAGGACGAACTGCGCAAGCAAGTCGTGACGCAACAAGCCACGGCCAACATGGGCGATATCGCAAACCGCTACATCGACGAGAGCAGCCGTGGCGAAAGCTTGCGTCAAGCCGCCGCGAAAGTGGGAATGCACGTTGGCCAAGTGGACGCCATCGACTCCCACGGAAACGTGCCCGGAGGGACAAAGGCACAGGTCCCTCCCGACCCGGAATTGCTGGCACAAATTTTCAAGGCCGAGGTAGGCGAGGAAGGCGATCCGTTCACCGCAAAATCCGGCGTCACCTATGTGGTCAAAGTGGAGGGGGTGCGCCCCCCGGCACTAAAGCCGCTAGATGCCGTGCGTGCGGAGGCCACGGTCGAATGGCAAAAGAAACGCCAGGCACAGCATCTCGCCGCGAAAGCGAAAGAGCTGGCCGCGAAAGCTTCGGTTCAGAAGACCCTGTCGGCCGTCGCAGCTGCGGTCGGCGCACAGGTGCAGACCAGCGGCGTGCTGCGCCGTCCGGGTCAGAACACGCCAGAAAAGGGACCGCTGCCGCGGGCGCTGATCACAAAGATTTTTTCGGTTCCGGCTGGGGAGGCTGTGTATGGCCCAAATGCCGATGGCAGCAGCTACATCGTGGCGCGCGTCACTGCCGTGCAGCATCCGCCTGCGATGGTGCTGAGCGGCCCCATGCTTCAACGCTTCGCGGCCCAGATCGGGCAGCAGGCAGGCGAGGACATCGCAACTGCTGTTGTTGCCGCGGCACGTGCCAATGCCGGCGTGACTATCAATCAGCAGGCCGTGAACCGGGTGACCGGCGAAGGCTCGTGACGTGGCTTTTGAGCCGGACTTTCCAAGTTTCGTCCGGCTCTATGAGTCTGGCAATCCACAGGCGGTATATGCCCGGCTGATTGCCGACCTCGAAACGCCCGTTTCGGTTTACCTGAAAATCGGCCAGGGCCGCACCAACAGCTTTCTTCTGGAGAGCGTGCAAGGCGGCGAAGCGCGCGGTCGCTATTCCATTGTTGGCATCCGGCCCGATCTGATCTGGCGCTGTCAGGAGGGCAAAGCCGAAATCAACCACAACGCGCGCAACGATGCCGACGCCTTCGAGGCGGTGGACGAACCCGCATTGGAGTCCCTAAGACGGCTTGTTCGATCCATGCGGATGCCGCTGCCGCCGCATCTGCCACCGATGGCGGTGGGGCTATTCGGCTATCTTGGCTATGACATGGTGCGGCTGATCGAGCGGTTGGGCCCGCCACCGGCGGACACGCTGCAACTTCCCGACGCCATTCTGATCCGTCCTACGATCACCGCCATTTTCGACAATGTGCGCGACGAGATCACAGTCGTGACGCCGGTGTGGCCACAGGTGGGGATCGATGCCCGCGCCGCGTACGCCCGGGCGTGCGAGCGGCTGAGCGACACCATCGATGACATTCGCCGCGGGCTGCCGGCAGTATCGCACGGGACTGCAGAACATAGTCGAATCGGCGCTATTGAATCGAACACGAGCCGCCGCGACTACCTTGCCATGGTCGAGCGCGCCAAGGAGTACATTCGCGCCGGGGATATCTTTCAGGTGGTGCCGAGCCAGCGCTTTCGCTGCTCATTCACATTGCCGCCCTTCTCGCTCTATCGCGCATTGCGCCGCCTGAATCCATCACCGTTCCTGTACCATCTCGCCTTTCCCGGCTTCTCTATTGTGGGTTCCAGCCCGGAAATCCTCGTGCGCCTGCGGGACGGAGTCGTGACCATTCGTCCGATCGCGGGAACGCGGCCGCGTGGCCGCACGGAGGCCGAGGACGCAACATTTGCCGAAGACCTTGCCAACGATCCGAAAGAGCGTGCGGAGCATCTCATGCTGCTCGACCTCGGGCGCAACGATGTCGGCCGCGTGGCTAAGATCGGGTCCGTGCATGTTACCGACAGCTTCTTCATCGAGCGCTATAGCCACGTGATGCATCTGGTCTCCAATGTAGATGGCGAGATTCGCCCTGAATTCGATGCCGTGGATACCCTTGCGGCTGGACTGCCGGCGGGCACGCTCTCCGGTGCACCGAAAATCCGCGCCATGCAGATCATCGATGAGTTGGAGCAGGAAAAAAGGGGCGCGGTGTATGCCGGTGCGGTAGGCTATTTCGCAGCAAATGGCAGCATGGATACCTGCATCGTACTGCGCACGGCGGTGGTGAAAGATGGTACCATGTATGTGCAGGCGGGGGGAGGCGTTGTGGCCGACAGCGTACCTGAATCCGAGTATGAAGAGACAGTCAACAAGGCGAAGGCGCTTTTTGCCGCCGCCGAGGAAGCCGTGAAATTCTCCGGCAACTGAGGCGCACTTCCGCAACCAGGCGCGCCCGCAGATCCTTCTTTACGATTCGTCCATGGCTTTGCGGCAAGAAGAATGAATCGCACGCGAAGGGCCCCCATGATGATGTACAAGGCCACCGCCACCGCTCTTCTGGCCACCCTGTTTGTGGCAGTCCCAGGCACGGCGAAGGAACGGCTGTACGACGACTTCTCCGGCCGGATGATCAACAGCAAAAAATGGTATGGCGCTGGCGGCGATGTCTGGATGCTGGAAACTAGCCGCGCAATCGTGAAGGGCCGCCTGCACCTCGGCATGACAGCCTACTCGGGGCAGCAGGATGACGGCGCCGGCGTGGGGGGCGTTTTCGGTCTGTATCTTAGGAGCCCTGAGGGCATCACCGGCGCGACCTACGACGTCGACGTGACAAATGCCGTGGCCCAGGCATGCCCCGGAAAGCCATCCGAAGAAGTTGTGACCGGACCGGAGTTCCGCGCCCGGTTCTTCAACACGCAGGCAAGCCCGACAAGTCAGCAGGGCGACGTTGAGGTCGCGGTCGGATTTGATCGGCGCCCCACCGATGTCGGTGGCGCACTCACCGCGGCGTTCATCTACCAGGAATGTGACAATGCCACCTGCAGCTCAAACACGACACTGGGCCAAGGCACCTTCGGGACAGTCGCTCCCGGAACGACGAACAACATCGGCGTGCGTTGGGAGCAAAAGCGGCACCGGTTCGTGTTCGAACTGAACGGCGTCGCCAAAATTTCTCGGTATAACGTGTCCGACAGCTCGCCGCCGTTTTTGGCTGAAAAGGAAATCGATGTAGCGCGCGAAATCGCTGACTGCGCAGCCACTCCGCGGCCTTATACGACCATCGATGCCTACTTCGACAACATCCGCGTGATCCGGTAGCAGCTCTCCATCTTACGACATCGAGTTTGGCGGCGGAGCGGGTTCCGGCAGTGGGATAAACTCGTCGTGATCGCGATCGGGCAGCTTCATGCGCCCAGCGCGCCAATCGGCTTTCGCCTGCTCAATCCGCTCCTTTGAAGATGA
>DASXGS010000324.1:0-8780 GCA_036488975.1 Rhizomicrobium sp.
GACGGAAAGGATCCCAATCCATATTTCGGCATGCTGGCATGGGCGGATGCGTTTCTCGTCACGGGGGATTCGGTGAACATGATCTGCGAGGCGGCCGGCACCGGGAAGCCCGTGCATGTGCTGCCGCTGCCAGGTGGGCGCCAACGCTCGCGCATTTTTCACGAGTTGCTCCGCGAGCGCGGGATTACGCGCCCATTCTCGGGAACAATTGAATCGTGGACCTATCCGCCGCTCGACGAGACCGCGCGCGCGGCCGCATATCTGAAGCAGCTGCTGGATTCGCCGGTCTAGCGGCCCAGCAAGCGCTTCACGACAGCACTCAGCCGATGACGCGCGGTCTCGCGCCGCGCCACCGTATCGTCAGTGACCCAGTTAACCTGAATGACGCGGCGCGGACCGACGAACGCCTTGAACCCATGCCACGCATTCGGCGTGTTCTTGAACAGCACGAGCGTTCCTGGCTCCTCCGGCACCTCGGCTGCGTAGTCGTCCAGATCGTTGCGGCTGCGCAGAAGGCGAAGACGCCCTTCCCGGCATTCCCATTCGCGGTTGGTATAAAGGAGAAGCGTCACCAGCTTCGATTTGCTGTCGGTGTGGATATGCCCGTCGGCGGTATCGCTTTGGCCGCGGACCGTGACCGTCGTCGGGCGGCTGCGCAAATTCATGCCGAACTTCTGTTCGACGATCTCCATCATCTCTGCACCGGTCAGGCCGGCGATCAGTTCTGCGAAGCACGGGCCATATTGCAGCGAACCCAGCGGAAAGCTGCCGCGATGCCGGACTTCCGGAAAATCCGCTTCGATGGCGTCCAGTGCGTCTTCGCGGACGAACCGCGGCACGATGAGGTAGGGGAACGGATCGCGGGCAGGCTCGCAGGTGCGCAATGCCTCGAAATTCACGATCTGACGAAGGTGCGGTGCGCGCGGGGTTTCAGCTTCAACAGCCGGCGCGCTCATGCCGCCTGACCCTGGAACACGTTCAGTTTTTTGAGAAACAACGACAGCCGTCCACGGCGGGCCTTCCGCTCGACATCGGCTTCCGAGCGCACATACGCCATCTGGACCACGCGGCGCTCCCCGGCAAAAGGCGGATGGCCATGCCACGAATTCTCCGACCGCTTGAATGCGATCAAGGTGCCGAACAGTGGCGGCGCCTCGCAGGCAAAATCGTCCATCGAGGTCGGGCCGTTCAGCACCCGAAAGCAGCCCTTGCCGGAACTTTGCCAGTCCTCGTTGAGATAGATGAGAGCGGTCGCCAGCTTCGCTTCGCCGTCGTTGTGAATCCGGCCGTCCTTCGCCGCCGACCATTTGCGCACCGTGATGAGACGCGGCCGGCCTGCCAGATCGATGCCCAGCTTGTCGCCAAGGATTTTGGCGAACCGTTCACCGCTCATGTCCTCGATCAGTTGCGAGAATGCGCCCTTCACATCCATTTCCGACAGCGGGAAAAAGCCCGGCCGCGGGATCTCCGGAAAATCGGACTGCAGGCCGTCCCTCGCGACCTGCGACACGATTCCGGGTGCGAGAACGTGCGAATAGGGTACGTGCCGCCCGCTCGCTTGCTCCAGTTTCTCGAAATCGATCATGGGCATAGTCAAAAGCTATAGGCCGGGCGCGACTCGGGAGTAAAGCCGCTCACGGGAGTGGCCGCGCTCTCTGTCATATCCTTCGCCTGCGGCCCTATTGTCGCGTATGCAGAGTCGCCTGTACGCCGGTTGCCGGCATTGCGCACTGGCGCCGCAGAATTGATCGCCGATCAGCCGCTCGTGCCATTTTGCACAATAGGAATGCCCTTTGCTTCCTTATAAGCGCAGCCGATCATGTCATCGACAAAGAACTGCCGGAAAAACCGGCGCACCAACGTGTCATTGCCGGCAAAGCGCCGATATTCCGGCTCGAAATTCACCTTCGTTTTGATATCGTCGAGCGAGAGTCCCTGCCGTGCCAGGGGTTCGACCTGGTTGCGCATGTCTTCGATGAGCGCAATCACGCTGTCGATGTAGATGCGGTCCATCATGACAGGGCCGTGGCCGGGTACGAGATACGCAAAATTGTATCCTTCCAGTTTCTTCAAGACGTCGATCCACTCTTTCGGATAGCTCTCTGTGCCATACGGATATGGCGCAACGACGAGATCGCCGCTGACGAGAATTCTCTGTGCGGGCAACCAAGCGACGGCATCACCGTCGGTATTGCCTCTGCCGAGGAACATGAGCTCCACCGGAGCAACGGGGTCCTCGAACGTCATTCTGTCCGCAAATACGATATCAGCCGGAACCACTTTAGTGCCCGCATAGGCTTTGCCGATCAAAGGTGCGTCCAAGGCGAGTTGCCTCCAGCGCGCGCGTTCGTCCGCCGGGCGGCTGGCGTCCGCTGCATTTTTTTCCGACGAAGCTTTCACTTTGGTCCAGTTCTCCTGGTAACCGTCGTAAAAATGGGCGGCATTGCCGGTCATGGCGGCGTAGGTACCTTGAGTCGAAATGAAGTGCGCTGCGGGGTAGGCCATTTTGAAGGCCGGCGCGCCCAGATTGTGGTCGCCATGCCAGTGCGTGAAGACAACGAAGTTGACCGGCTTTTTGCTGATGCTCCTGATCTTTTCGACGACACGGCGACCGCCCAGCGGAGAGCCGCCGGCATCGATGACGATCAGACCGTCAGACTGCTCGACGACAGTGACATTTCCTTCTGCCGGAACGCGGACCGGATCGGGCCGCATGATGACGTGCACACGCGCATCCAGTGTCGTCGTCTCGTAGAAGAAACCATCACTGGCCTGCAGCTGTGCGGCTGCCGCCGCGGCTGCCAAAATAACCACTGCGAGCACGGCCCTACCTCGGGATTTGATTCGTGAGAACACCCTAGAACACGATCTGCCAATCCTTGCTCAATTTGCAGTGAAACGGGGCTGCCAATCTCGGCAAGCGCGACCACGCAATTTCGCAACACAATGAGGCGTGCTGGCCGCAATGCCATTGCTGTTGGCGTGCACTATTTGCACAGTCTAGTGCCGCGCAATATCTTGATTTTGCCGCCTGGTCTCCCGATATGTGAAGGAGGGGTCGTGCTCCGCGAGTCGCGGGGTTAGCGCTCCTTTTTCGGAGCGCCATGGCCGACACCCACCCGAAAGTCGTTATTCTCGGCAGCGGCGCCGCCGGATGCACGGCCGCGGTCTATGCCGCGCGCGCGATGTTGGATCCGGTAATGATCGCGGGCCTTCAGCCGGGCGGTCAACTCACCATCACCACCGAAGTTGAAAACTACCCGGGCTTTGCTGAGGCCGTTCAGGGCCCCTGGCTGATGGAGCAGATGCAGGCGCAGGCCGCGCACGTGGGCACGAAGATCGTGCAGGACACGGTGACGGCGGTGGATTTGGCGCGGCGGCCTTTCACGGTTATTTGCGATTCGGGTGATCGCTATTCGGCCGAAACCTTGATCATCGCCACCGGCGCGCAGGCGCGATGGCTCGGCTTGCCAAGCGAAGAGAAATTTAAAGGCTTCGGCGTATCGGCCTGCGCGACCTGCGACGGTTTCTTCTTTCGCGGCAAGCGCGTGGCGGTGGTGGGCGGCGGCAACACGGCGGCCGAAGAAGCGCTGTTCCTCACCAACTTTGCCGACAAGGTCACGCTGATCCATCGCCGCGCCGTGCTGCGCGCCGACAAGACCAACCAGATGCGGCTCGCCGCCAATCCGAAAATTGAAATCATTTATGATTCGGCGGTCGACGACGTTCTGGGTACGGAGAACCCGCGGTCGGTGACGGGGCTGACGATCCACAATCTCGATACCGGTGCGCAACAGACGCTGGAGGTGGACGGGCTGTTCGTCGCCATCGGCCATGTGCCGGCGACCGAGTTGTTCTACGGCCAGCTCGATCTCGACGGCGATGGCTATGTGAAAACCGCACCGGATTCGACGCGCACCAGCGTGCCGGGCGTGTTCGCGGCCGGCGATGTGAAGGACAAGGTATTTCGCCAGGCGGTCACGGCAGCCGGAATGGGCTGCATGGCGGCGCTGGAAGCAGAGCGCTTTCTGGCCGGAGGGCATTAGAAAGCGCGAGGAGCGGGCGTATGGACTGGGACAAACTTCGCATCTTCCACGCGGTGGCCTCTGCCGGAAGCTTCACGCATGCGGGCCAGATGCTGGCGCTGAGCCAGTCGGCGGTGAGCCGGCAGATCAGTGCGCTTGAAGAAGAGATCAACACGCCGCTGTTTCAGCGGCACGCCCGCGGGCTCACGCTCACCGACGAAGGTGAGCTGCTGTATGGCGCGGTGAGCGATGTGCTGACGCGGCTCGGCCAGGCGGAAGAGGCGTTGAAGAACGCCCAGTCTGCGCCGCGCGGCTCGCTGAAGATCACCTCGAGCCACGGTCTCGGCACCTATTGGCTCTTGCCGCGCATCAACGAATTCGTGCGCGATTTTCCCGAGCTGCAGGTGCATCTGGTGTTCGAGGACCGCGAGCTCGATCTGGCGCAGCGCGAGGCCGACCTCGCGATCCGCATGCGCGCCCCGGTGCAGGCCGACCTGATCCAGCGCAAGCTGTTCACGGTCCACTATCACCTGTACGCGACGCCGGAGTATCTGGCGCGCCAAGGCACGCCCCAATCGTTCGAGGATCTCGGCCATCACACGCTGATCGCTTACGGCGAAACGGCGGCGCCGGAAATCCGCGACGTGAACTGGCTGATCGATTCCACGCGCCGTTTCAGCAATGGCGGCAGCCGCGCGCTGCGCATCAACAACATCACCGGCATCATGCACGCGGCCGAAGCCGGCATCGGCATTGCCGCCCTGCCGGATTATCTCACGGCAGACCGGCGCGGATTGCAGCGCATCCTGCCGGATGTGGAAGGCCCGACCTTCGACGTACACCTCGTCTATTGCGATGCGCTGCGCCAGTCGAAGCGGGTGGCCGCCTTCCGCGACTTCCTCGTCCGCGCCTCGAAAGACTGGCGCTACTGATCGTTTGAATCGGACGCCGTGAGAAAATTCAAAGCCGCTCGCGCAGGAATTTCACGAGTTCGGCAAGCGATTCCGTTTTTGTCTTCCGGTAGATGCTGTTCAGCTGGAATTTCAGCGCGTTCATCGTGACGTTGCGCCGGCTGGCATAGTCCTGAAGCGTATCGCCCCGCGCCAAAGCGACGGCAAACCTGGCCTCGGCCGCCGTGAGCTTGAACTGCTCACCGAGCCGCTCGACTTCGATCAGCGGCGCGCGCTCCCCGATGCCGATCGTGAGCACAATACTTGCGCCTTCCATGTCGCCGGCCAGGGTGCGGGCGATTTGCGTCTTCACGCGTGCGCCAAGCACGGTGACATTACCGCCGGACCGGTCTGCCAAACGGATGGTGGCGCTGGCTGGTGGTGGCGTATCGGCCAGCGTGAGAAGTTGGGCCTGCGCCGCTGGGTCTCTGAACGCGAAGCTGCCATCCTTCATCTGAATAAGCCCGGCATTTTCAAGCGCAAGCGCCTTGGCGTTGGCATTCACTACCATCAGCTCGGCCGTCAGCGTGACGATGGCCATCGGCGCCCTTTCGATCGCCGCGGCGGCCGCTTCGGCGCGCAGATTCGCTTCGCCGAGTCTGCGGCTGATGCGGACGGCGCGCTGCATGTGCGGCGCCAACAGGCGCAAGCCCCGCTTCAGACCGCTCAGATCGTGCCCCGGCGGGCCTGGCATGGCGAACCCCAGATTTTGCGCGCCCTCGCGTTCGAGCGTTGCGACGACCGCCAACTCCATGCCCCAGCTGCTCAGGAAGGTCTTGTAGAAGGAGCTCGTCCTTAGCTCTTCACGCGGAATAATCTCGTCGGTGTCCACGACACTGCCGAGCGGCAGCGCCGCGAGCGGTTTGGCCCAGGGGGTTCGCCCGGCATAGGCTTCGCAATAGATGTCGCGCGCGACCGTGCTCAAGCCGGTCGAGCCGACGAACCGGCCGCCCGGCGGCTCGATTTGCTCCCAGACAAGAGTGGCGACGTCCCAGTCGGCAGGGCTGAGCTCGTTCACCAGATGCGCAAGCGCATCGTCCCATTGCGTCGGATCGATGGCGCAGTCGTAGATGTGGCCGATCAGATCGTTGAGCGCACCGGGCGCAGGGGGGACTATGCTGGAGGGAGCTCGTTCTTCGCGTTCACCGGAAATCTCCGCTGGGGGGCCCTTTGCCATGGCAGCGTCACAAACCAGGCGATAGCCGACGCGTGCCACCGTCTCCAGCTTGCAGGCAAGATCACCCTCTTCGAGCACGCGCCTGAGTTGGGCAACGCATCGGTAGATTGCATCTTCGCTGACGGCGCGTCCTTCCCAACAGGCGGCGACAAGCGCATCGCGCGAGACGACACCGCCACGGGCGCGGGCCAGCGCCACAAGGACCTGCATCACCCGCGGCTCGACGGTCTTTGCCCAACCATGGCTCGCGATTTCGCGCAGGCCGGGTTTTATCGTCAGCCCCGCCAGCGTCAGCATGGGCTCCTCCGCGAGATCGATCCGGGCCGCCAGCCCGCGCCGGTCAGGCTGGCGCGTCATCGGGGATTCATCGGGGAAATATCAGACCGCGGTCCTGTCGAACGTAATGCCGGATAGCGCACATGAGACTCGCGGAAGGCGCCGCCTCCGTATTGTAAGAGGAGACTCAAATGCGACAAGTGAAAACAGCAGCACGACGGCTGCAGGCCGCAGCGTTGGGGACTGCTGCCGGATTGGCTTTATCGGGCGGCGCGCACGCGGCAAACTATGTAGCCTGGGTCTGGGCCGACCAGTCCGGAGCCACCGCGCCATACACGCCCGATCCCGGGTACAGCTACAATTCGACGGGGGGGATCATACACGTGGTTCCACTCGGAACCGGAGCGTATCGCGTCGACATCGCCAACATCTACCATGGGCAGCCGGACGACGTGCAGGTCTCGGCCTATGGCGGAAACACGTACTGCTCCACCTATGGCTGGAGCTTTGCGGCCACAACAATCAGGGCA
Organism: Rhizomicrobium sp.; assembly: GCA_036488975.1. Lineage (GTDB taxonomy): Bacteria > Pseudomonadota > Alphaproteobacteria > Micropepsales > Micropepsaceae > Rhizomicrobium. The sequence continues at coordinate 6,959 of DASXGS010000324.1, forward strand.
AACGTGCGGTGCTTCGATGCGTCCGGTGCACCCGCAAACAGCCTCTTCACACTGCTCTACCAGGCACGCACGGCACCGTTCGGAACGGCCGGCAAGGCAATCGCCTTCCTCTGGGCGGACCAGCCCACGGCAGCCTCGTACACGCCCGATGCGAACTTTCAATACAACTCGACGGGCGGCACCGATACGGTGGAGCGGCTCGGTACAGGATATTATCGGGCGACTCTTCCAGGCCTGACGCGATCCGGCGGCAACGCCCAGGTCACGGCCTATCGCGCGAACGCCAGCTGCAAGCCGCTAGACTGGTACAACGATACCGCTGCGACCTATGTGGAAATCGTGTGCCATAACCGGAGAGGTGCCCTGATCGATGAGGAATTCGATCTGGCCTTTGCGCTGAACGTCAACCCTGCGCTTTCCAAGAGCGGGTCGAACGGGGCGTACGTCTGGGCGAGCCGTCCGCATGCCGCATCCTATGTGCCCAAGGCGGTGTATAACTACAACGGATTTGGCACCGGCAGACTCACGGTCGTGAGAAACGGAACCGGAAGCTACAGGGTCAGCATTCCAGGCACCCTCACCTTCAACACCTCGAATGTCCTCGTGACGGGGTACGGCGGCAGCAACGGGTATTGCAGCGTGCTCAGCTGGGAAACGAATTCCATCGACGTGGGCTGCTATGACCGGCGCGGCAATCCGCGGGACGATTATTTCGACGTCTCGTTCCACGGTGCGCAATAGCCTGGAAGTGAAGGGCGCGTAGAGCGAGGCGGCGCCGAGGAGCGCTGCCCGCTCGCGATTGAGGCCCGGGCCGGGGGGGGCAACTGGACTTTGTTCGCAAAGCCGGTAATTTCCGCGCCGTTCCTCAATGAGCGTGTTGCGTATGCGAGCGATGGTCATCGGCTTTCCCAAATCCGGCACGACCACTATTCATCTTGCCTGCCGGCGCAGAAAACTGCGTTCCGCCCACTGGAAGACCCCGGACGGCTATTGCGGTCAATTGATATACGAAAGCTTCCAGGCCGGACGCGACCCCCTTGAGAAGCTGGCCGAATACGACATCCTTTCACAGGCGGATGTCTGCCTGCCCGGTGTCGCGAACTACTGGCCCAACCTCGATTTCGAGGTGCTTTCAGCGATCAGGCAATATCACCCGAGTTGTGTTTTTATCCTGAACCGGCGGGATCCGCGCAGAATCATCCGCAGCATAAGCCGCTGGGGCACAATGCGCCGCCGCTTCACCCGTTCGGAGATCATTGGCCTGCCGAAAGATGTCGGCGGAAAGGACGACGAACTGCAAGTGTGGATTGAGGGGCACTACGCCGCCTGCGCAGCGCGGTTCGCACAGGATCCGTACTTCCTCGATTTAGACATCGAATCGCCCGATGCGCAGGAGCGCCTTTCCGCGGTTCTTGGCGTGGAACTGCGCTGGTGGGGCGTTGCGAACGAAACGGAAGCCGTCCAGGCGGCACGCCGCGCGAAGCAGGCGCAAGTTGCGACGGAACGCGCCAGCGCGGCCGCCAACGGACAGCCCACCTCGGTGGATGCGGGCTAGGACGTCTCTGTAGCGCCGGAGTATACCGGCTCCTCAAAAAGCATCGGAAGATCCGGTCGCACATAGTCGGCAATATTCAGCAGCCAGACCGTCCGCCCATCATTGTCCCGGCTGACACGCTGGAACCCGAGTTGTTCATAGTGGGCCTCGACCATGCCGTTTTTCGCAGTCGGCACATAGAGTCCGACAAGCCGCCGGACGCCGTGCGCTTCTGCTGCGGCGACGGTTTGCGCCAGCATCGCCTGCTCGATCTTTCGCCCGAGGACG
>DASXGS010000369.1:0-2003 GCA_036488975.1 Rhizomicrobium sp.
TGCTTCAGGCGTAGACACAGCAGCTCGACGCGCCCGGTCCAGCCGCAATCGCCGGTCTCCAAGCACCCCATGAGATAAGCATCGCCGGGCGAAAGGATGATCTCGTCGCCGCGCCGCGATGCGGCCATGTGGCCGGAAAGATTCACAAGAAGGAACAGATCGTCGTTGTCGTTCACGACGTTGGCACGCGTGCGCCGGTACACCGAACCGCCGAGGGCACCCCATCCGAAGCGCACATCCGGCAACACGCGCAGATAGGCGCCGCCATGAAATGCTCCATCGCCGGTCATTTCAGCGTGGGCGTTCAGAAGCCAGCGATTCAGGATCGAGCGCCAGGCCGGAAAACGATCCGCGTGGGGAACTGCGCTGGCGCGGAAATGGCGGGCTCTGAAATGGTCTGGCGCCGCAAGCATGCGCTACTCCCCGTCTGACGCCCCGACGCCACGCTGTCATTCTAGTCCAAACTGGCCCCCTTCGTCCAAGACTTCCCTTCAACGCCATTTGTTACAGTTTGACTAAACCCGCGGATTTACTTGGGTGGCGGAGGCGGCGCATCTCCGGGGTCTCCGGGTGCAAGGCAATGTGGACTGTCGCGCTGGTCCAAACCTGTCGCCCCTGTCCAAGACGTCAGGGGCCGCCCGGGTTCATGGTCGCGGGGTCAAAGGGACGTTTTCAGGCGGAGGTGTTCATGCGCCGCGCGTTCAGATTGCAGCATCCATCGCATTCTCATTCTCAAGAGTCTTCGTACCGAGCGTTGACGCTCGCGGTGGTCACCGCAGCGGCGTTTGTTTTTGCCGGTGGCAACGCCGCGGCGTGGACTCTCGATACCAGGCACACCTTCTGCAAACAGGCCGGCTGTGCGGACGGAAGCATGCCGCAAGCCGCCCTCCTCATGGCGGACAAGCGGCACTTTTTCGGCGCCGCTTCGAGCGGCGGCGCGCACGCCAGCACCAATCACGGCGGCGTTGTTTTCGAGTTGATCCACAACACCGACGGGTCGTGGAGCTACAAGGTCATTCACAGCTTCTGCGCGCAGTCGGGTTGCGCCGACGGCGACGACCCGCTCGCCGACCTGATCGTGGACAAGGACGGCAATTTGTACGGAACAACCTGGGCGGGCGGTGCGCACGCACAGGGCTGCGTGTTCAAGCTCACGCATGGCAACTCGGGTTGGACGGAAACCGTGATCTACAGCTTCTCAGGCGGCATCGGCAGCAGCACAGATGGGCGCGACCCCGCGGCGGGCCTGACCTATGCCGGCCAATCGACCGGCGTGCCGTGGGATGAATTCTCGCCGCTGTTCGGGACTACCTATACGGGCGGCACCCATGGGAACGGCACCGTCTTCAAACTCGTCAGCGATGGCTCACTATGGAATATCGAGATCATCCATAGCTTCAACACGTCGAAATTTCCGGAAGGCATCGCGGCGGACGGCGCCGGCAATCTTTACGGCGCGACGCTTGACGGCGGCGCCCATGCCGGAGGGCTATTCTACAAGCTGGCGCACGACACCTGGAACGAAACCATTTTGCATCAATTCTGCTCGCAAGCGAACTGCCGGGATGGAGCCTCCATGAGCTCGCGGCCAGTGATCGATGCCAGCGGCAACATCTACGGCGCCACAGTCAATGGCGGCGTGCTCGGCGGCACGGTCTTCGAATTGGTGAAGGGCAGCGGCAGTTACACCTTCAAGGTGATCCACCAGCTTTGTCCCTCCGGCAGCTGCCCCGATGGCGAAACCGGACGCGGGATCGTCATGGACAGCAATGGCGATCTTCTCGGAGCGGCATCCGATGGCGGCGCCAACCGCAGCGGCACCATCTTCCGTTTGCACAAGGGGACCAAAGGCTGGAAAGACACCGCGATCTATTCCTTTTGCAGCCAACCACACTGCGGTGACGGCGCTGCCCCGCAGGCGCCACCAATTCTCGATTCGCACGGCAATCTGTTCGGCACCACCTACGCCGGCGGCGACGCGACCCGCAAAGCCGGCACGGTGT
>DASXGS010000386.1:0-1674 GCA_036488975.1 Rhizomicrobium sp.
GGCAACATTCCGCTGTTCCCGAACGCCCGCTTTCACATCCAGGATGACGAGTTGCGCTTCGTCACCGGTCGCGCGATGTGTCAGGGCTTTGTGCGGCAGCCCTTCGAGGCGGAGCATGTTGCGCAAATGGTGCACCGGACCTTCGACGAGCGCGTGCAATTCCACGATGGCGAGAGCGAGCTGGCGCCGGGTATCACGCTGCACAAGGTTGGCGGCCACACGAAGGGGCTGCAGGTGGTGCGGGTGAGAACGCGGCGCGGCTTTGTGGTGCTCGCGTCGGACGCGGCGCATCTCTACGCCAATATGGAGCGGAACCAACCGTTTCCTATCGTGGTGGACATCGCGCAATATCTGGAAGCCTTCACCACCATTCGCCGATTGGCGAGTTCTGACGCGCATATCGTTCCCGGCCACGATCCGCTGGTGCTTGCGCGCTATCCGCTGGCGCGTGAAGGGTTGGCGGGTGTGGTGCGGCTGGACGCCGAACCCCGAAATTCGGATTGAAGCGAGATGGGCCAACACATCGGATTTATCGGACTGGGCCGGATGGGTTCGCGCATGGCTGGACGCTTGCTCGATGCTGGCCACACACTCACGATCTACGACGTGAGCCCGGCAGCGGTCGAGGCGATGATCGCGCGCGGTTCGAAGTCTGCGCAGAATGCCGCGCAGGTTGCCAGTGCCGCCGAGCTCGTGTTTTCCAGCCTGCCGTCGCCGTCGGTCGTGCAGGAAGCAGTGCTCGGCAAGGCCGGTGCAATTCACGGAACCAGAATGAAAATCTTCGTCGATCTTTCGACGATTGGGCCGCGCGCTGCGGCGGTGATTGCGCAAGCTTTCTCACGGGTCAATGTGGCCGCACTCGATGCGCCGGTGTCCGGCGGCGTCAAAGGGGCGGAAGAGGGCACGCTGTCAGTGATGGTGTCGGGGTCCCGGGTCGCCTATGAGCAGGCTGAGCCGATCCTGAAAAATTTCGGCAAGCTGTTTTTTATGGGCGAGCAGCCGGGGCTCGGTCAGACCATGAAGCTGGTCAACAACCTGCTCGGCGCCTGCGCGATCGCGATCACCGCCGAAGGTATGGCGATGGGGATCAAGGCAGGGCTTGACCCGCAGCTGATGATCGATGTGCTGAATGTCTCCAGCGGCCGCAGCAGCGCCACCCTCGACAAATGGCCCCGCGCGGTGCTGCCGCGCAGCTTCGATTTCGGATTTGCCACCGGCCTCTCCTTCAAGGATGTGCGGTTGTGCGTCGAGGAAGCGGAAGCCCTCGGCGTCCCCATGGTCGTCGGCAGCGCCGTGCGGCAAATCCTGTCGATCACCAACAATACTTACGGGTCCGATTCTGATTTTACGGAGATCGCCCGGCTTCTCGAATCCTGGGCCGGGCTGGACGTGCCTGTGCCCGCCAAATGAAGAAGGAAAGCCGACATGTTCAAGGAGCTGTTCGATAAGGGCCTGAAGATTCGCAGGGAGGTTCTCGGCAACGAGTACGTGGACAAGGCGCTCGCGTCGGCCGACGAATTCAGCATGCCGCTCCAGGAGATGACCACCGAAACGTGCTGGGGCTACATCTGGGGCCGCGAAGGTTTGAGCCGCCGCGACCGCAGCGTGATCAACCTCGCGATGATCGGCGTGCTCAATCGGCCGCACGAGCTGCGCGCCCATGTGAAGGCCGCG